>SLGS01000120.1 GCA_007136565.1 Clostridia bacterium
CAACTCATCCCGCGCCGCCTCCGCCGCGGCGAGCATTCTCTCCCCTTCCTCGGGGAGAACTCCCATGCGCCCCAGGCCTATATCGACCTTGAGATGATACCCCAGGCGCCTCCCGACGCGTTGGGCGGTCTTGGCCCACCATTCTAGGTGGGGCGAATCCGCCAGGACCGGGGTCAGGCCGTACTCCGCCAAGACCGAGAATTGCTCGGGCAGCGTCGCTCCCATTACCATGATACTTCCTTCGATGCCAGCCTCTCGAAGCTGAACGCCTTCCTCGGGTTGAGCCACCGCGAAATGTCGACAACCTCCAAGACGAGCCAAGAACCTCGCGATGGGAACCGCCCCGTGCCCGTACGCTTCACTCTTCACGACGGCCACCACTTCGGCGGGCTTCGAGTACTCGACGACGTTACTATAGTTTTCGAGGATACGCCGAAGGTCTATCTCCATCCTGGTTATGGAGTCTTCCGCCACGCGCATCGCCTTCGCCTCCCGTCAGTTACCGGGCGCTCACGGAGTGATGCCCGTAGTCCAAACACCCATCGCGCCGGTTCACGGATCCATGGGGAATCGCACGTAAACGGGAATCTCCGCATGGCGCGAATCCGTCGACCCGGATCCTTACGTATCGAAACCCTTCTTCGCGAGAGGACGGGTTCCTCCGGGACGGTCCGGTGCCTCCCCATCGGAAAGATCTCGTGCGATAATGTCCCAAGGAACACGCTCGACCGGCTGTTTTCATCGCGAAGGGGGAGATCCGGAGTGGATTTCGCGCAAGACAGGAAGCACATCGCCGAATATATCGATATCGGTGGTGAGATACTTTACCTGGGCAGGCACGAATGTGAGAACATAGGGCTTACGAGGAGCGACATTCTCGAGCTGACCGAGGCTGCCCTGGTGGCGCACGGTCAAAAGGACTACGAGATGCCGGCGAAGATCGGTGTTCACCCCTACGATGACGTCTTCTACCACGCGATGCCAGCCTACGTGCCGGCCAGGGCGGCCGTGGGGATGAAATGGATCGAGTGTTACCCGAATAATCCGGCGAAATTCGATCTTCCGCAGACCACCGGGCTGTTGGTACTCAACGACGTCATGAGCGGATGCCCGATAGCCGTAATGGACTCCACGTGGATTACCGCCATGCGTACCCCGGCGGTCACCATTCTCGCCGCGCAAAAGCTGCACCCGCGGGCGAAAGACTTCGGAATGTTCGGATGCGGAGTCCAGGGCCGCGAACACGTCCGGTTCGCCTCGGAGCACCTCTCCACCCTCGAGCGGATACACGTATACGACGTGGACCCCGCGGCCGCCGGGGGATTGATCGCAGACCTCTCACCCGAGGTCGACGTCGAATTGGTTCAGGCGAATACTCCGCGGGACATCGTCGAATCTTGCGAATTGATGAGCTCGGCCACCATCATCACGAAGGAGACCCTCTGCGTCGTGCAGGACGAGTGGGTCAGGCCGGGACAGACGATCCTACCCTGCGATCTGAACACCTTCTGGGATCCCAGGATATCCCGGCGGGCCGACCGATACATCGTCGACAGCCTGGATGAACATCGCCTCTTCGAAGACATGGGATACTTCCCCGATGGCCTCCCGGCCGTGGACTGCGAAACAGGCGAGATCGTGGCCGGCCTCCGCCCGGGCAGGGCTTCCGATGACGAACTCATCGTTTGCAGCAACATCGGTATGGCGGTGTGCGACGTGGTTGTCGGACGGGCTGTCTTCGATCTCGCCCTTGGCACCGACCGAGGAATCCGCCTAACCCTTTGAGGCCCGAGCAGACGGCGATCCTGCTGATGCCGATCCGACCGAGGACATGGAAAGGGGCGGTCGATGGAGACGACCGCCCCGAGGATAATTGCCTATCCCAAGAACCCGAGCCCCGAGGCCCCGTCCTTGGCGCACAATTTCGGACGTTACTGGTAGATCTCTATATCGCTATTTTCCCGCAGTTCCCGGACGAGACGATCGATGGCCTGTTGCTCCCTACCCTCGAGGATTTCCGCCCGGAGCTCGGGCTCCATCTCCTCGAAGCCGGGTAGCCCTTCCATCTCGGCGTCGTATTGTTCGTACAACTCGCGAAGCTCTTCTTCGGTGACCTCGTCCGCCTCGCCTTCATATTCTTGTGCAAGGTATGCATCTATGAAATTATCGACGCGCAGTTGGTTCTCTATATCGTCGCGGAGATCTTCGATATCGATCCCCTCGGCGGAAAGGGCCTCCTGCAAAGCTTCCTCTTCGCCCTCGAAATACTGCTCAACTATCATATCCATCTCTTCGTCGACTTCATCGGAGGGCACGTCGACACCCTGTCTACGGGCCTCCTGCGTCAACAGCTCGATGGATATCATGTTGTCTAGGACCATCCCCTGGAGGGCCCCGTAGAACTCATCGTCGACTTCTTGTCCGCCCATTTGCATCATCATCACCTGCTGATCCACCTGCATCTGTAGATCCTCGAGGTAGATGGGTTCACCGTCAACTTCGGCGATCACGCCTCCCGGCGCACCGGCTCCACCGCCGCCGCCGAGATGCCAAACGAGGGTACCACCGATCAAAGCCACGGCGCAAAATACCGCCACGACCCACTTGACTGAACTCTTGGTCAACATTCTCCTCATGCTATAGCCTCCAATGGATCCGAAGCTCACATCCAACCCTTATACGGGGAGGGACGCCCTGGATACTGTGCAGTCTGGAACTCACCGAACGCACCTGCTGTACTCTACGCATTCAAAACCCGGGGTGCGACTACGCGTTGGAATGCGCTGGCGCCTCTTGCTGTGTGTCCCTGATTCTACGCATCAGCGCACTACGTTGTCCAGAGACACACGTCGGCCCTCCCCGCCACCCCCGAACGGTCCGACGACGAATCCGGTGTTTCGCTGGCCGTCTCCCCGGAAGGGGTTGACAGGAAAGCCGATACGTATATGATAAGTAACAGACGTTATCTAACTACCGTTACGAGGAGGTCGGCATGCCCCCAAAGACCAGGTTCGACGAGAATTCCATCGTAGAGGCCGCCCTGGAAATCGCCGAGGATGAGGGTTTATCGGGAATCACCGCGAGGAAGGTAGCCGCGCGACTGGGATCCTCGGTGGCCCCGATCTACGCAAACTTCGATAGAATCGATGACCTCATCGATCGAGTCGTCACGCGGGTCTTCGAAGCGTCGACGGAGGAGTTGGGGCGAGGAGATGGTGTCGACCCCCTGGCCGATATCGGCAGAGCCAGCATCGCCTTCGCCAGAAACCATCCGGCACTATTTCGCGAACTCGCCTTGCAACCGAACCGATACATGGATTCTTACGAAGTGATGGAAAGCCAAATCCTTCGGATCATGTCACAAGACGACTCCACAGCGCACTGGACGCACGAACAAAAGAGGAAATTCCTGTTCAAGCTGCGAGCATTTCAGCTCGGACTATCGGCGATGATGGCCGTGGGCCTGGTTCCCCGGTGGCTATCCGAGGAGCAGATCGATGAAATGCTACTCGAGGTGGGCGAAGACCTGTTGATGGCGGCCGAATCCCGGGAAGGGGAAGATCGATGAAGAAGATAGTTATCGTTGGCGGAGGAGTCGCGGGTTTGAGCGCCGGGATATTCGCCCAGATCAACGGATTCGAGAGCGTAATCCTGGAAAAACACACTGAAGTCGGTGGTCAGTGTACCGGATGGAACCGGGGTGGCTATCACATCGACGGTTGCATCCATTGGCTCGTCGGCACCAGGGACGAAACTCCCATGAACGACCTGTGGCGCACCTTGGGTGCCCTGGGGGAAGTGGAAATCCATCATCCGGAGACCTTCCTCACGTTCGAATACGAAGGGGAATCTATCCACCTGTACCGCGACCTGGATCGCCTGCAGCATTCGTGGACGGAATTGTCGCCCGAAGACGGGGAAACCATCACCGAACTCTGCGATGACATACGCCGCCTCCAAAGTTTCGAGATCCCCACGGAAAAGCCGGAGGATATGATGGGAATCATCGAGCGGATACGATCCATGCTCTCGATGAAGGATGCCGGCGTCATCATGCAAAAATACGGCAAGATCAGTCTCCGGGATTACGCTCAACGATTCAAGCATCCCGCCATCAGGGAATCCCTCGCTTCGTTCCTGCCGGAAGGTCACAGCGCCTCGAGCATTTTCTTCGCCCTTTCCGCCTTCACCAAGGGACAGGCATCGGTCCCCCTGGGTGGCTCACGGGCTCTCGCCCTGCGCATGGCGTCGCGCTATCTCTCATTGGGTGGCGACATCCGGACCGGCTGTGCGGTGCGCGAGTTGATAACCGATGGTGGATCCGTTGTGGGTGCTCGGGATTCGCGGGGTGAAATCCATCGCGGAGACTACTTCGTCGGCGCCTGCGACGCCCATTTCTTCTACCACGAACTCCTCGGGGGCAGGTACACCGACAAGCGATTCGAGTCCCGCTTCGAGGACCCGACCAACTATCCCCTGGCATCCCAGGTCCTCGTCGCCCTGGGGCTTGAGGGTGCCCTCGACGCGGGTCAGGGCGACGTAGCGCTCGTCCCCCGCGCCGGCCGC
>SLGS01000008.1 GCA_007136565.1 Clostridia bacterium
GCCCCTAAAAAATAGGGGGATCATGCTGACCTGATAGGCGGTATAGGTCGCCAGCGTTGCGGTGGCAAATCCCACGTCATAATTCAGCATGGAGGTCATCAGGCAAACCTTTACGGGACAAAGACGCCATATGAGGAATGAAAGAAGGAAGAAGCCGCTGCGTTCACTGGCAGCAGTTAACGTCCGGCAATGCCCGATCGCTTCGGTGAGAAACAGTTGCACGGGCCGAAGCTTGCGCGCAAGCCAGGATAAGTGGGTGCTTGATGTGTCGCCCCTCTCTTTTCCCTCCCGGGGTATGGGGAAGAAAGGGAGCCCTCTACCCCCGATGAATTTTTAGGTTGCCACCCCCGCCCTGTACTCCCATCTTGCCATCTACAGAATGGGCGCACGCCCGGTCACCGGAAATCATTGGTTGATCCGTGGACGGCGGTGGGGTCATGAAGAAGGGGCTACTGCATAACCACTGCAACGGCTCCTTCTCGTTTGCCACCGGGTGGTGGATCTACCGGGCGCCGGGCGCTGGAGACCCATCTCTACACTCGCGGAAGCAGTGTTATGCGCCCCGGACGTCAATTGGGATTCGAGTCCCCAACCCTCTCCGAGGGCATGTGGCGGAAGAAGTAGTCGCGGATCATGGCATACAGGTGTAGCTCGGTGTTACCGCCCGCGATCCGGTGCTCGCGCCCGTGATAATACATCATATCAAACTGCTTGCCCGCATCCTGCAGGGCCTCGGCGACTTCGATCGACGTCTGTAACTGGACATTGTCGTCGGCCATCCCGTGGACAAGGAGCAGTTTGCCCCTGAGGAGTTCGGCATACGGAGCCACGGATTCGCGCAGGTAGACGTCATGGTTATCCTGGGGCATATCGAGATACCTCTCGGCCCAGAAGCTCTGATACATCCAGTTATTCGTCGCCGACGCCAAGGCGACACCCGTCTTGAAGACATCGGATCCCCGGGTCAAAGCCAGGCTTGCCAACAGACCGCCAGCGCTGCCACCGTAGATGCCAAAGCCTACCTCGTCATCGATGTACGGGAGCTGTGCCAGGTACTTGGCTGCTTCAACGTGATCAACGACCGGCACCGTCCCGATGCTATGGAACATGTGGGCTTCGAATTCCTTTCCACGACCACCCGTTCCCCGGTTATCTAGGGTAACAACGATGTAGCCGGATCCCGCCATCATCCGATCCCAGAGACCGCGCGCACCTCCCCAGCGGTCGACCACTTTCTGGGACGATATACCGCCGTAGCTGGAAAAGATCACGGGGTATATCTCATCCGGATCGAAATCAACCGGTTTGATCATCATCGCGCCCAGTTCGATGCCACTTTCCAGGGGTATGGTGAGGAACTCCAGTTTGCCCATATCGAGTTCTTCCAGGGCGGGCAGGGTCCCATCATCAATGGTGTATATTAACTCCCAATCATTGCGGCGAAGACTGGTACTCGGGGGGTTCTCCGTATCCGAGTGCGTTACCACGAGATATTTCCCGTCCGGGGAGAGACTGCCATCATGCCAGCCCGAGGCCTCGCTGAGGCGCTCGAGACCGCTACCATCGAGCCCAATGCTGTACAGGTGGTCCTCTCGGGGATCTTCCCTCTTGGCCTTGAAGAAAAGCTTGCCAACCTGCTCATCCAGACCCAGCAAGGCCGAAGGCGCCCTGGCTGCGCTTATCTCCCAGTCTCCCCTAGTAACCTGGTTCAGGAGCCTCCCATCGAGATCATAGAGGTATGCGTGCTTAAACCCACTGCGCTCCGATGTCCATAAAAAGCGCTCGGAGTGTTCCAAGAAGATAAGGTCATCGTCCACTCGGACCCAGCGCGGATCGGTCTCGGAGAGTATTGGACGGGGTTCGCCAGTGTCGACGTTCACGAAGTAAAGATCAAGTCTGGTCTGTAAACGGTTGAGTCGCTGAACGGCGACCCAATCGGGATCGTTCATCCACTGCAACCTTGGGAAGTACACGTCCGTGTCGGACCCCAGGTTCAACCATGTCGTCTCCCCGGTTTCCACCCCGATGACTCCCACGCGGAATCGCCAGTTGGTGGTTCCCGCCTTGGGGTACTTCAACCAATGTACCGTGGGATAGGGTGATAGGTAATCTACCAAGGGTGCGCTGCCGACTTCGCGCTGATCGGTCCGAACGAACAGGATCCTATCTCCCGTCGGGGACCATATCCACCCGTCTTCATCATATCCGCGGTTCTCTCCGTAAAGAACATCCTCGTCGCCGTCGCGGGTGAGTTGCTTCTCCAGCCCCGATCGAGCATCAACGACAAAGATGTTGCCGGAGCGTACGAATGCCACCCTTTTGCCGTCAGGGGAAAGCTTCGCGTACCGCTGACCCCCACAGATTCCCGACAATGGGCGCAGATAATCATCGTGCAAATCATAGAGGTAGTAATGGCGATCCGGAGGAGGTGTGACGTACTTGAATCGTGGGGTAGCGCTGGAACCCTCTATGAGGAAGAGGCTGCCATCGGCGGAGGCCTGGAATCCGTTTATCGGGATTGCCTTGCCGTCGGCGCTCAGCGAACGGGCTGATACCAGGCATCTCGGTCTCTGATCATCGATGGTTTCTTTGTATATATTTTTCCCGTTTCCGTTGGAGCCCTGGCCTAGATAGAGGAAACCCGAGCTATCGGCCAGCCAACTGAGACCTTCCAACTTCCTCCCTTCCCAATCCGCGTCGGTGCCGAAGATATCCTCGAGGTTTATCGGTCTTGACACGGCTAATCCTCCTCTCCCCGGTGGATCCCAAGTCCGGTCGACGATTGTCTTCGTTCGTCGCGATAGACGGTGCCATCCTTGATCACCATCAGCAAATCCCTGAGGTTCTTCGGCTTCCTGGGATCCTCTCTCACGACGATCATATCGGCCCTCTTGCCCGGCTGTAGGGTACCGCCAACGTCTGCCAGTCCACACATCTCCGCGGGAGTCCTCGTCGCCGAAACCAGCACCTCGTGACCTGACATGCCGAGGGAATAGAGCATTTCCATTTCGCGGAAGATGTACTCGGCGAAGTCGGGAACGTCGCTACCTGCGACTATTGGCACGCCCGCTTTACGCGCACGCTGGAACGAGCGAATATGCTCCTCTCCGGCTCGCTGGGCCTTCTCCCGCCACCAATCCGGCCTGTCGGGATCATACGTATATTCCTTATCGTTCGAGACGACCAGCGTGGGAACGAGGTACGTACCGCACTCGACCATGGTCTCCGCGGTGCGGTCATTGATTTCGTAGCCGTGCTCTACGGACGTCACTCCAAGTTGGGCGGCCCTGCTTATGATTTCCGATCCCCCGGCGTGCACAGCAACGGTCTTACCAACCCTCCGGGCAGTCGATACGGCCGATGCCAATTCTTCATCGGAGAACTGGGGGGTATCCACAGCCTCGCCCGGTGTTCCGATACCGCCGCTGATCATGAGCTTGATCAGGTCAGCTCCGGCCTTGATCTGCTGACGCACCGCCTTGGCTGCTTCATACGGCCCATCGATTTCAGTGGTTCCCGGAGAGTTGTATCCGTGGCCAGAAGTAGACGTTATCCCCTGTCCCGCGACGAACAGTCGCGGGCCAATCATCGTCCCCTGGCGTATCGCTTCGCGAAGGTCTATATCGATATGCCGTGCTTCGCTGACCACCCTGAGGCTGGTTATCCCGCGCATCAAAGCACGTTTCGCATTGTAAGCGCAGCGATAGGCCAAGGTTGCATCAGATTGGAGTTTAACGAGTTCCTGCCCACCGTAGATGTCGGCAAAAGCCGCCATGAGGTGCGCATGGCTGTCCGTTATACCGGGCATGATGTAAGCCCCTCCCACATCGATACGGGTTACCCCGGGGTTGTCGAGCATGCTCCCGAAATCATCCGGTTTCCCGATGCGAGTAATCTGGCCCCCTTCAACGACGATGGTGCTACCTTGCTGGGCGCGGTCCGACATCATATCAAGTAATATCGCGTTTTCGATTACCAATTGCTTCACTGCGAACTCTCCCTTTCAAAGCAAGTGAAGTATCCCGTGGACGGTGGGTTGGGGCGGGCAGATAATCCACATCTTACAGCATCGCGGGTCTTGTTGGTCGCGAGATCAAATGTGGATTCAGCGATAATCCCTTCTGAAGATGAAGTGAATACTGTCGGATCTAGTGAGGAGATACCTGGATAGAGCGACACTAATTATCATCCATCCCACTAGAACCATCCCACTAGAAAACGGCGAATGAGGAGTACCGCCAGCCACCGCGTTCGATGATAGCCCATGACGGCGCATGCGGTGGGCAGGCCATCAAGTGGCCACACTGTGCGTGGGATCAATCGCTCCATCGCGTCGGATTCCGATGTTCTACTCGCCCGATCTCGTCTACTCACCGGAATGCGGGTTTTCACTCATCGCGGCCCACCTCGGGTTTGCCCGGAGGCTGTTCCAAATTCAAGATTTTCAGCGTTGCCTCGGCGCTGGACTCGCTTGATAGGTCCAAATCCCGCATGATTTGGAGCAAGACGCCGTA
>SLGS01000218.1 GCA_007136565.1 Clostridia bacterium
CGAGGAAATCCTGGGGCTCGAGCGGAGCCGCATAAAGCGTCGCACCTATAACGCTCCGGGTTGGAAGAGCACCGACTTTTCCGGAGAGCCCATCCGCGACGAGGACCGGATTTTCGCCCGGGTGATGAGCACCGGTGAGCCAGTTTACGATTTCGAAGAATGCATCGAAAGACCCGACGGCACCCGGGTGTACCTGCGGATCAACGGAGCTCCTTTGCACGACGATTCCGGTGAGATAGAGGGCGTCGTCTTCGCTTTGCACGACGTCACCGCCCTGCGTCGCGCCGAGGAACACCGAGCGAGGAAGTTGGAGTTGCTCTCTCGTTTGGCCGGCTGCGAGACCCTGTCCGAGGCCACCCGAATCACCCTCGACGACGTGATGGACGTGTCGGGTATGGAGGCCGGGGCCATCAGGCTGGCCCGGGACGGCGATTTCACCTTCTACGAGCACCGCGGTTTTTCGCCGGCCTTCGTGCGCGCCGAATCTCACCTCACTACCCTGGATGAGGACGGAGGCCCCGTCCTGGACGATCGTGGGAGGCCTTTGTTGGAGTGCGTTTGCGGACAGGTCCTTCGAGGGGAGATCCCCATAGGGGATCCGGCCTTTACCCTGGCGGGGAGTTTTTGGACGGGCGATACCGAGGCCTGGATGGAGCGGATCGCCCTCGATCCGCGCATTCCCGAGGATCGCTACCGTGGCCACTGCTACGAGCAGGGATATCGCACGGTCGCGTTGATTCCCGTCGGGAGTGGCCAGGACATAATGGGCCTGATCCAACTCAACGACCGAAGGAAGAACGCCGTCGCGGGGGACGTCGTGGAATACATCGAGGATATCTCTGGACCGGCGGGTTACGTCTTTCGGCACCTGCAGGCGAAGGAATCGCTGCGGGCCAGCGAGGATAAGTATCGAAGCCTCATCGAGAGGGCGTCGGATACGATTGTAATAATCCAGGATTACGTGTTGAAGTTCGCCAACCCGCGTGTCCAGAACCTGCTGGGTTATTCGCCGGAGGAAATCGTGGGAACGGAATTCCTGCGGCATATCCACTACGAGGAGATCCCCGAGGTCGCCCAGAGGTACAACCGCCGAATGGGTGGCGACGAAAGCATCCCCATATACCAGACGCGACTTCGCCACCGCGACGGTCGGGAGGTCCACGTCGAACTCAACGCGGGGCTAATCGATTTCGAGGGTCGCCCCGCGGACATGGTCATCATCCGGGACATAACGGACCGAATTAGGTCCGAGGAGCGCCTGAGATATCTCGGCATGCACGACCAGCTCACCGGTCTCTATAACCGCGCCTACTTCGAGGCCGAGCTGGCGCGCCTGGACGTGGAAAGGCAGCTGCCCTTGAGCCTCGTGATGGGGGACTTGAACGGGTTGAAGCTGGTAAACGATGCCTTCGGGCACCAGGAGGGGGACCGGTTGCTCCGCGAGGTGGCGGAGATGTTCCGGCGCCACTTCAGGGAGGAAGATGTCGTCGCCCGGTGGGGTGGGGATGAGTTCATCGTCATACTTCCCCAGACGGGCCGCGAGACCGCCGAGGCTATATGTGGCAGGCTGAAGGAAGCCTTCGCGGACTCGGAGGTGGCTCCCGTGGAATTGACCGTTTCCCTGGGAACGGCCACCAAGGATTCGCCGCAACAGGATGTTGATTCCATCCTTCGGTTGGCGGAAGAACGGATGTATAGGAACAAGACCGGGGAGGCCCGCCACGTTCGCTCTGCGATACTCGAGTCCCTCCAAGAATCCCTGCGCGTTCGAAGCTTCGAGACCGAGGCACATTCACGTCGGTTGAGGAGACTGTCCCTGGCCGTAGGTGACGCCATCGGCGTCCCCGAGGATACCAAGGAAGAACTGGCCCTTCTGTCGGATCTTCACGATATCGGGGAGATAGCCCTGCCCGAGGAATTGCTCACCAGGGAAGGACCCCTGGGTGAACAAGAGTGGGGAGTGGTACGCGGGCACACGGTCATAGGTTATCGCATCGCGCAGTCGTCGCCGGATCTTTGGCCCATCGCGGACGCCATCTTGTCCCATCACGAATGGTGGGATGGATCGGGATACCCGGAGGGACTGTCCGGGGAGGATATCCCGTTGACCGCGCGAATAATGGCCATAGCCGATGCCTACGACGTCATGGTCACCGGGCGTCCCTACAGGAGCCCCCTGTCTCACCGCGAGGCCATGGATGAACTCCACCGGGCGGCCGGCACGCAATTCGATCCCCAGCTGGTGGACGTTTTCGCGGGGATTATCGACGATGGAGAATTGGTGGACATGATCTATCGAGACTGAGGCCGACTTCCCCGGGGGGTGTACGACGTGTCCGATCGCAGTGTTGGAGAGGGAGTCTCACCCCGGGTAGGCTTGGTCGAGGGTGGAGCCATTGCCGTCGCCGTGTTCGCCGTCATCATTCTTTACGCAGCCCCCCTTATTCTTCACACCCTCGAATGGACGCCGGATATCCTGAGGTTATCCTCCCTCGGTGGACCGGTGCTGGGCGCGATGCTCGCCGCACTGCTTCTCGGTCGAGCGGGACTGGCGGTGGCCTCGGTGGCCAACGTCATCGTCCTGATCTTTTTCGGCCGCGAGGTGATCGGTTCGGGTTCGGAGCCGGCGCCGGAGTTGGCCATGGCGGTCATCGGTTTCGTCTTGGCCACCCAGGTGGCCGCGACCATCATCGCCATCCTGACCGAGAGAATGAAGTCGAATATTCGCGAGATGGAGACGGTGAACTCCTCCCTCGAGAGGCTCGCCCTCGTGGACGAGATGACCGGGCTCTACAATTTCCGGTACTTCGGCCAAAGGATGGACGAAGAGATTTCATCGTCGATGCGATCGGGACAGCCCCTGGCCCTGATATTGGTGGACGTGGACCATTTCAAACACTACAACGATACATACGGCCATCCCCAGGGAGACCGCGCCCTGGTCAAACTGGCGAACCTCTTGCGACGTTGCGTTCGTAGATCCGACGTCGTTTTCCGATACGGGGGTGAGGAGTTCATCGTCTTGGCCCCGGGCGCCGATGGGTCCCAGGCCCACACCCTGGCCGAACGGATTCGCCGGCGGGTAGAGGAGACGGATTTTTCCGACGGATCCGGCGGAGCCGGTCCATCGCTCAGCGTTTCGGCGGGCTTTTCCGTGTATCCGCAGTGGTCGGGGGATGCCGCGGAATTGCTGAGGGGGGCTGATGAAGCCCTCTATCACGCCAAGCGTCAGGGCGGAGATCGCGTGGAGCGCTTCCCCGACGCCGCCGGGGTCGACGAGGAACAGGCGGGAGAGGACGGGGCAGTGCTGGCGGCGGTCAGAACACTACTCAACATTATCTCTGCGCGGGATGGATACACTTACAACCACTCCCACCGGGTGATGAAGTATTGCCTGGGTATAGGTAAGGCCATGGGCCTCGACGAAGCCGACCTGAGGATACTGCAGTGGTCCTCGTTGATCCACGACCTGGGCAAGATAGATCTTTCCCGCTCGGTGCTGATGAAGTCAGATGATCTCGACCAGCGAGAATGGGAGGCGGTGCGACGCCACCCCGACAGTTCGGCGCGGATAATGGAGCCGGTGATCGACCGGATGGGAATCGTGGCCGACGTCGTTCGATGTCACCACGAGCGTTACGATGGCAGCGGTTATCCCCGGGGTCTCGAGGGTCCCAAGATCCCCTTCCACGCCAGGATCCTCGCCGTGGCCGACGCCATGGACGCCATGCTCGCCGAAAGGCCGTATCGACCGGGGATCCCCACTGGCGAAGTCGTGGAAGAATTGCAGCGGTATTCGGGTACGCAGTTCGATCCAGAGGTCGTCGAGGCGGCCCAGCAGTACCTGGCGGCCGGGGCAGCCATGGCCGAGGACCGCATCCTGCAAATGGATATCACCCATGACCACTGAATCTTGCCTCCGGGGTTCCCGGCGCTCGGACCAGACCGAACCCCCCGCGAGGGTGTCCAGGGTGGCCCTGGTTCACGGGTACCTCCTGCGAGGCACCGGGAGCAACATATACGTTCGGAACCTCGCCCAGGCCCTTTGCGGCCTCGGAGTCGACTTGGTCCTTTTCAGCCAGGATCGGGATCCCGCTCGCCTGGACTTCGTATCCGAGGTCGTGGAATACACCGATGGGAACCCCCGGGTCATCCATCGTCAATTCACCCCCTACCCGGGAAAGTGCCGGGCCGTTCGGCCGGACATAGGGGACACGCTCCCCGTGTACGTCAGGGATCGCTACCCCGGTTTCGCGCGGGTGCTGGAGTTTCCCGAGATGTCCGGGGAGGAACTTCGGACGTATATACGGGGAAACGTGTGCGCCCTGGAGCGCGAGTTCTCCGATGATCCCCCCGACGTGATCCTCTCCAACCATTGCATCATGCAGCCCGCTTACGTGGCCCGCGCGCGCCGGGGACTCGGACGACACGTCGCCCTCATCCACGGCAGCGC
>SLGS01000223.1 GCA_007136565.1 Clostridia bacterium
GAGAGAGGCCATCGACGATGGCCAGGACCGGCTCCTCCTCGAGGGATCCGGCGGCGATATAATCGAGGAAGAACATGGGCCGCGCCCCGGCGGTGGCAAGGTCGTTCAGTACCATGCCGGCGCAATCCCGTCCCGCCACTTCGTATAAACCCTCTTCGGCGAGAAGGCGAAGCTTTGTGCCCACGCCATCGGTGCAGGCCAGCAGCCGGGGATCGCGATAATCCCCCCACGGGGGTGCGAAGGCAGCCGCAAACCCCCCGAAATCCCGGCCCACGCCGTCCGTCCAGGTCCTCTTGAGCAATCCCGACATCTTCTTGACCAGGTCGTCTCCCTTTTCTATGTCCACACCGGCATCGCGGTAAGAAAGACTTCGGCGTCCCGTTTCCATCACGATTCCTCCAGCGAACTCTTGTCTCCCATGGGGTCTATCGGAACCCGGTAATCCCCCTGGAAGCAGGCTACGCAATAATCGTCGGGATCCCCGCCGGCAGCCTGGGTTACCCGCTCCACACCCAGGAAGGCCAGCGTATCCGCCCCGACCATGGATCTGATTTCCTCGACGTTGCGCTCAGAAGCTATCAACTGGCCCCGCGAGCTGGTGTCGATACCGTAGTAACAGGGGTAGCGATACGGGGGAGAGCTGATCCTAAGGTGGATCTCGCGCGCACCCGCCTCCCTGAGCAACCTGACCAGGATCTTGGAGGTCGTCCCGCGTACGACGGAATCGTCCACCAGGACCACCCTGCGGTCCTGGACCACCTTCCGGAGGGGATTGAGCTTCAGCTTCACTCCCCGCTGTCGCAATTCGTCGCCCGGTTGTATGAAGGTCCGCCCGATATAGCGATTCCTAACCAGCCCCATTTCGTACGGTATGCCAGCCTCCTCGGCGTAGCCGGTCGCAGCGGATATGCTCGAGTCCGGAACCCCGGTGACGACATCGGCCTCCACGTGGTGGTCCCGGGCCAGGTAACGTCCCAGTTGTTTGCGCACCTGGTGGACGTTTTGGCCGGCGATATCGCTATCGGGCCTGGCGAAATAGATGTATTCGAACACGCAAAGACTCGGATTGCCCCGGGGCTCACCGATGCGGGAGCTGGTCATCCCGTCATCGTCGATGCTCAACAGTTCCCCGGGACCCACGTCCCGCACGAAGACCGCGCCGGCGGCATCCAGCGCGCAGGTTTCCGACGCCACGATCCATCCCCCGGCCACCCGGCCGATGCACAGCGGCCGGAAACCGTTGGGATCCCGGGCGGCGAAGAGACCGTCCGGGGTCAGGGCCACCAGGGCATAGGCACCCTGGACCTGGCCGAGCGCCGCCAGGAGGCTTTCCCGTATGCCCTTATCCGACTCCCTGGCCGCGAGGTGAGCCACCACCTCCGTATCGGCGCTGGTTTGGAATATGCTCCCCGAGGACTCCAGAGCCCGGCGAAGCTCCCGGGCGTTTACCAGGTTCCCGTTGTGGGCCAGGGCGATCGAGGTGGACTTCATGCGCACCACCAGGGGCTGGGCATTCTCCACGGAACTCCCGCCCGTGGTGGAATACCGGACGTGCCCCAGGGCCGCGTCGGACTCTAGATCCCTTATATCCTCGGCACTGAAAACCTCGGATACGAGACCCATGTCCCGGCGCAGGGCGAGCCTTTCGGGGGAAACCCTTGCGGCAATCCCCGCGGACTCCTGTCCGCGATGTTGCAGGGCATAGAGACCGAAATGGGTCAATACCTGGGCCTTTTCGTGGCCCCAAATTCCGAAAATACCGCACTCATCCCTCGGAGAATCGTCGGGTAGCAATACCGTCATTCCAATCCCCTCTCCCAGGCGCTGCTGAGTGAATCCACGGGCACCGATAGGTGCAAGGAATCACCCGCTCCGATCTCGAGTCGAGATCCTCCTACTCGGCCGATAATCCTCGCCGGGCATTCCTCTTCGCCCGCCATTTCCAAAAGACTTTCCGATACGCCCGGCGAACACGTCACCAATATCCGAGCTCCTTCCTCTCCGAACAAAGCCGAAATGGGATCGTGAATCGAGCCCAGGTCCACGGTGGCTCCCATCCCCACGGGTGAGAGCATGGCGGATTCGGCCAGGCTCACGGCCAATCCTCCCCCGGAGACATCGTGGGCCGAGGAAACCAGGCCCGCGGCGATACCCCGCCGGCAGACCGAACCCACCACCCGTTCGGCGCCATAGTCCACGGGCGGCACCGGCCCGTTATCTACACCGGCCACGACCCGCGAAAAAGCGCTGGCCCCGAGGTGGGTGGCGTCACCGCCGAGCAGTATCACCTCGTCGCCCTCTTCTTTGAATCCCGCCGTCGCGTGGCGACTCACGTCTTCGAGCAATCCCACCATGCCTATGACGGGCGTAGGATGGATGTGTTTGCCCCGCGTCTCGTTGTAAAAGCTCACGTTCCCGCCGGTGACGGGGGTATCCAGGCGACGGCAGGCTTCTCCCATACCGGCCACCACTTCGACAAATTCCCCCATGACCTCTTCCACCTCGGGATTACCGAAGTTCAGGCAGTTGGTCACGGCCAAGGGGAGCGCTCCCACGCTGCAAATGTTGCGATAGGCTTCGGCCACGCTCAATTCGGCCCCCCGGCGGGGATCGAGACTACACGCGTAGCCGTTACCGTCCGTGACGCAGGCGATGCCCTTATCGGTCCCCTTGACCCTCAACACGGCCGCGTCCGCAGCACCCGGGGGTACCACGGTATTGGTACCGACCATGTGGTCGTATTGTCCGAAGATCGGGGCCCGGGAAGCCATGTCGGGATGGGCGAGCAATTCCAGCAGGGCCCGCCCGGCGTCCACATCCATTCCGAGGCCCACGGGGGGCTCGGGTCGCGACGGACGGGGAGCCAGCCCGGGACGGTCGTAGTCGGGGGCTCCTTCCGTCAGGCCCATCACGGGTATGCTGGCCAATTCTTCCTCGCCGCAGAAGACGCGCAGGAGTTCTCCGTCCTCCACCCTACCGATGACGGCCGCGTCGAGATTCCAGCGCCCGAATACCTCGAGCACCTCTTCCTCGCGGCCGGCCTCGGCGACGATCAGCATCCGCTCCTGCGACTCACTGAGCATGACTTCGTAGGGCGTCATACCCTCCTCGCGGCGAAAGACCAGGTCGACGTCGATCCACATCCCGGACCCGGCCCGGGAGGCCGTCTCCGAACACGCCGATGTAAGTCCCGCTGCGCCGAGATCGTTGACCCCGACGACGGCTCCACCCTCGAGGGCCTCGAGGCACGCCTCGATGAGGAGCTTCTCGCGAAATGGATCACCCACCTGTACTGCGGGCCTCATGTCCCCGGGATCCTCGTCGAATTCCCGCGACGCCAGGAGACTTGCACCGTGTATGCCGTCCCTCCCCGTGGACGCACCGGCCAGGATCACCGCGTTGCCTTCCCCGGCCGCAAGACCCCGGGTGAGACGATCCTTCTCGACCAGTCCTATGCACATGACGTTAACCAGGGGATTATCCGCGTAGGCTTCGTCGAACACCACTTCCCCGCCGACGGTGGGGACTCCCACGCAATTGCCGTACCAGCTGATCCCCGATACGACCCCTCCGAAGAGGTACCGGACCCTGGGATCCTTCGGATCACCGAAGCGCAGGGAATCCAGTAGCGCCACGGGACGAGCGCCCATGGCGAATATATCGCGCAGGATACCTCCGATCCCGGTGGCTGCCCCCTGGAAAGGTTCCACGGCGCTGGGGTGATTGTGCGACTCTATGCGGAAGGCCACGGCGACGTCCTCGCCGATATCGACGACACCGGCGTTCTCCCCCGGGCCCTGCAAGACCCTCGGCCCCTCGGTCGGCAGGGTGGCCAGGTGACGGCGAGAACTCTTGTAACTACAGTGCTCGGACCACATCAGCCCGTACATGCCCAGCTCGAGCCCGTTGGGAGCGCGGCCGAGATCCGAGCGGATCACCTCGTACTCCTCCCGCGTCAATCCGACATCCTCCCAAACCGGGTGATCATCATACATACGAGGTTCCCCCTTCCCACCAGGAGACGACGGAGGAGAAGAAACCCAGGCCGTCTTCTCCTCCCAGGATGCTCTCAGAAGACCTCTCGGGGTGGGGCATCATCCCCAGGACATTACCGCGGGCGTTGGCTATGGCGGCGACATTCTGCCAAGATCCATTCGGGTTGGACTCGGGGGTCACGCTGCCGTCGTCCGCAGAGTAACGGAGAACGATACGCCCCCGGAACCCGTCGGGCGGCGGCCGATAATTGCCCCACTGATGGGCAATGGGCAGCGACATCACGGCTCCGGGCTGCAATCCCGAGGTAAAGGGAGTCTCGTTATCCTCGACGCGAACCAGGCTGGGACGGCAAATGAACCGAAGCCCATCATTGACCATCAGTGCGCCGGGCAATAACCCGGCCTCACAAAGAACCTGGAAACCGTTGCATATCCCTATGACGGGATTCCCCGCTGCGGCGAACTCTTCCACCGCGGCCATGATACGGGTCCGGGCGGCCATCGCCCCGGCCCGCAGGTAATCGCCGTAGGAAAACCCACCCGGCAGAATCACGCAGTCCACATCATCCAACGAGGACTCGTCGTGGGCGACGTATCGCACCGGTCGATGTAGCACCCGGGATACGACGTGGTAACAGTCCCGATCGCAATTCGAACCGTAAAAGCGAACTACCCCGAATCTCATGATCCGCGCCGCTCCTCGATTTCGACGGTGTAGTCCTCGATGACCGGGTTACTCAAGAGGCGGCCACACATATCATCCAATCTCGATCGGGCGGCCGCGACATCGTCGGTATCCAGGTCCAGCTCCAGGTACTTGCCCGCCCGTACTCCCGCCACCTCGGAGAAACCGAGGTCGTTCAAAGATGATTTTATGGTCTCGCCCTGGGGATCCAGCACCCCGGGGCGCAGGGTAACGTAAACCGAAGCCTTGATCATCAGGCCTCACTTTCCGTCAGGCGATCCAATACTTCTCGGTATGCGTCCTCGACGCGGCCGAGATCCTGGCGAAAGCGATCCTTGTCCAGCTTGTCCCCCGTGGTCGAATCCCAAAAGCGACACGTATCCGGGGTGATCTCATCGCCCAGCCTGACGACGCCATCGGGGTCGACGCCGAATTCCAACTTGTAATCGACCAGGGTTAGGTTCGCCCTCTCGAGCCGTTCCGACAGCAGGAGGTTTATCTTCCAGGCCAGTTCTTCCATGGCCTCCAACTGCTCCGGTGTGCAAAGATCCATGGCCGCAATGTGGTAAGCGTTTATCCACGGATCGCTCAGCTCATCGGCCTTCAGGTAGTGCTCGAGGATCGGTTTCGGCAACACGGTTCCCTCGTCCATCCCCAGTCGGCGAGCCAGGCTCCCGGCGGCGATGTTGCGCACCACCACTTCGAGTCCGAACATATCCATGTGGCGCACGAGGTGGAACCGATCCCTCATCAACCCGAGATAGTGAGTAGCAATCCCCTGTCCCTCCAGGTAAGTATTGAGGTTTGCGGAGATGTGGGCGTTGAAATACCCCTTCTCCACGATGGTTCCCTTCTTCTTTCCGTCGAAGGCGGTGGCATCGTCCTTGAACTCCATGAGGAGAATCGACGGATCCTCGGTGCGAAATAGCGCCTTGGCCTTACCCTCGTAAACCTTCTCTCCCCGGATTTCATCGGGATTTGCCTTCAACATTTGTTCCAGTTTCACTCGTCCATCAACCCCAATCTCTCGAATACTTCCCCGACGCTGCCCAGCTGCTCGGCGGGATCGAAACAGCGATCGATCTCGGTGGGATCCAACAGTTGCGCCACCTTGGGATCGCCTTGGATCAGCTCGCGGAAGGTGTCCTCGGACTCGAAGCTCCTCATGGCCGCACCCTGGACTACCACGTAGGCATCGTCCCTGGGTAACCCGGCCTTTACCAACGCCAGCAGGACGCGTTGCGAGTATATGGCCCCGCCGGTGATATCCATGTTCTTGAGCATCCGGTCTTCATTCACGCGCATATCGGCGACGACGCCGGTCATCCTGCGGAGCATGTAGTGCAGTATCGTGGTGGAATCCGGGAGGATGACGCGCTCCACCGATGAGTGGGAGATATCGCGCTCGTGCCACAACGCCACGTTTTCCAGGGCGACCACGAGGTTGCCCCTTAGGAGACGGGCCATGCCGGTTATTCTTTCCGTCACTATGGGATTGCGCTTGTGGGGCATGGCCGAAGAGCCCTTTTGACCCTTGCGGAAGGGTTCTTCCAACTCGCCGACCTCGGTACGTTGAAGCCCGCGGATCTCCACGGCGAACTTCTCCAGGAGACTGCCCAGCTGCGCGATGGCCGAGATGAAGGAAGCGTGGCGATCCCGACCGACGATTTGAGAGCTGATCGGGGCCGGCGTGAGACCCAGTTCCGCGCAGACTTCGGCCTCGATGGAGGGAGGCACCTGGGCGTACGTACCGACAGCCCCGGATATCTTGCCGACGGCGACTTCCGCGGCGGCCGCCTCGAGGCGTACCCGCCCTCGCAGCAGTTCTTCATACCACATGGCGAGCTTCATGCCCAGGGTGGTCGGTTCGGCGTGAACACCGTGGGTGCGCCCCATCATGATCGTGTCGCGGTGTTCGATGGCCCTGCGCTCGGTGGCCGCTATCAGGGCATCCATCTCGACGATCAATAGATCGGAGGCGGCCTTGAGCTGCAATCCCAGGGCCGTATCCAGGACGTCCGAGGAGGTTAAGCCGTAATGAAGGTAGCCTGCAGCCTCTCCCACCTGCTCGGACAAGGAGGTGACGAAGGCGATCATGTCGTGGCGAACCTCTGATTCGATCTCGCCGATCCTCTCGGGCCGGATCTCGGCCGAGCGCTCCAGCTCGTCGGCGGCCACCTCGGTGCCGACTCCCCTCCGGGCCCAGGACCTCATACAGGCGACCTCCACGCGTTTCCAACTTTCAAATTTGGCCTCTTCCGTCCAGATATCTCCCATCTCCGCGAGGGTGTACCTGGGGATCATCTATTCATCGCCCCCGACGAGGCCCCGGGCGACCAGGTCCGCATCGCGCTCGGCCACCTCCGCGGCCCGCTCGCGCCTAAATGATTCGAGGGATTCCCTTACCTCATCGTCGCTCACCGAAAGGATCGCCGCCGCCAGGAGACCGGCGTTCTCGGCACCATCGATGGCCACGCTAGCCACCGGGATACCCTTGGGCATCTGCGCGACGGCGAGCAGGGCATCCATTCCATCGGTTGCCCAGGCCTTGAGGGGAACTCCTATTACCGGGAGGGTCGTGTGCGCCGCAACGACCCCCGGGAGAGCCGCACTACCCCCGGCCCCCGCTATGAGGACCCGCATGCCCCTACCCCGGGCCTCCCGGGCCCATTCTGCCGTCTCCTCGGGGGTGCGATGGGCCGACAATATGCGCGCCTCGTAAGAAATGCCCAGCCGATCCAGGGCCAGCCCGGCCTTTTTCATGACCGGAATATCCGAATGACTTCCCATGACGATTCCCACAGTTGGCATGGCGATTCTCCCTCCCGTCGCGGAGGAATCCGCGACCCCAAAACCCGAACATTATTTACAACTACAGTCTAAATGTTCGGGGCACCCCAGTCAATTGTCGGCGCGGGTTTTGGCGGCGCCGAGGACTCGTCGAAACGGGGATTATTTTGTTCTCGGAAGTGGTAATTATGGCGAAAGAGATGGTGGCCCGTGGCAAGAGAGGGTCATGCTGCATCGGCCTGGGCCCGTTGGCTATCCCTCGACCGTTTGTGTTAATCTCTTTTGGCAATTGGCAAACCATAAGCCGCATAGTGAGAAAGGAACGTTCATGTCAACGACACAAAGGATTACCTTTACCGGCCTCTTCATCGCGCTGGGGCTGCTTTTGCCCATGGCCTTTCACATGATCGGATCCGGGGCCATATTTTTGCCCATGCACATCCCCATCTTGCTGGCGGGTTTCCTGGCGGGACCGGCGGTCGGGTTCGTGGCCGGTCTGCTAACCCCGGGTCTGAGTAGCGTTCTCACGGGAATGCCGCCCCTGATGCCCATGGCGTTGCTGATGACCTTCGAACTCGCAACCTTCGGTCTCCTGGCGGGCCTGCTTTACCAGCGGTGGAGATGGTCACTGGTTCCCGCCCTGCTGGGCTCGATGATCGGCGGACGGGTCGTTTACGCGATAATGTTCGCCTACGTGCTCCCGCTGTTCGGAATAGCCGGAACCCCCATAATAGCGTGGATAACCACCAGTTTGGCGACAAGCTGGCCGGGCGTTGTCATACAACTCATCGTGGTACCCCTGGTCGTTTCCGCCGCCGGGCGCCTACCCCTCTTCGCCAACCCGCGCGAACAAGTCTCGCGCTAGGATCGCCGGGAACTTAGCTAGCGGCGAACCCCCCCTGCGATCCGTAACGTAAGACCCGCAATAGAACGGGCGGGGCGCCATCGACACCCGCGCCCCGCCCGAAAACGCCTCCCGGATTCCCCCAGAACCTCACTCCCACTCGATGGTGGCCGGGGGTTTGGAAGTGATATCGTACGCCACGCGATTTATCCCGGGGACCTCGTTGATGATCCTCCTCGCGACGATGTCCAGTACACTCGATGGAATGCGGGCCCAATCGGCGGTCATAGCGTCCTCGCTCGTTACCGCCCGTAGAACCGCCGTCGCGGCGTAAGTCCTCTGATCACCCATTACTCCCACGCTCATCATGTCCGGCAGTACCACGAAGGACTGCCATATATCGTGGTAGAGATCCGCGGCCCGAAGCTCCTGTTCGAAAATGGCGTCGGCTTCGCGCAGCGTGTCCAGTTTCGCCGCGGTGACCTCCCCCAACACCCTGACCGCCAGGCCGGGGCCCGGGAAGGGATGACGGGTTAGGATGGCCTCCGGTATGCCCAGCTCGGCGCCGACGCGCCGGACCTCATCCTTGAATAGCTCCCGGAGGGGTTCCACCAGGTCCATCCTCATTTCCTCGGGAAGGCCACCGACGTTGTGGTGGCTCTTTATCACCGCGGAGCCCCCCACGCCGCTCTCGACGACGTCGGGGTATATCGTTCCCTGGACCAGGAAGTCGAATTCGCCGAGGGATTGGGCTTCCTCGTCGAATACGGAGATGAATTCGCGGCCGACGATCTTTCGCTTCCGCTCGGGATCGGAAACCCCGGCCAGGGCCCCCAGGAATCTTTCGGAGGCATCGACGCTGACCACGTTCAGGTCCATCTCCCGGGCGAAGAACTCCGTAACGGCCTTGCCCTCATCCTTGCGGAGAAGACCGTGATCGACGAATACACAGGTCAGACGATCCCCGATGGCCCGATGTACCAGGACCGCGGATACCGCGGAATCCACTCCCCCGCTGAGCCCGCAGAGGGCGCTGCCGGACCCCACCTGTTCGCGGATTTCCTCGATGGCATGTTCTATGAAGGACTTCATGTTCCAGCTCCCCGAGAAACCGACCACTCCGTAAAGCCAGTTCCGTAGCATATCCAAACCGTGATCCGTGTGACCCACCTCGGGATGAAACTGGACACCGTACATCGGCAGCTCGCTGTGCGCCATGGCGGCCACCGGGGTACCCTCGCTGCGCGCCAGCACCCTGAAACCGGCCGGCGGCTCATCCACCAGGTCCCCGTGGCTCATCCAAACGTCCAGGGTCCCGGGCAGCCCCTCGAACAGCGGATCTTCGCCGACCAACTCCAGCGACGTGCGGCCGTACTCGCGCCGTGATGCGGGACCCACCGATTCGCGCCCCCCGTAGTGGGCCGCTATCAGCTGGTGACCGTAGCAGATCCCCAGCACAGGGATACCCAACTCGAAAATCCCCTCGTCGGCGGAAAGTGCATCCTCCGTGTAGACGCTGCCCGGACCGCCGGTCAGGATCAGGGCCCGGGGGCTCCTGGCGGATATCTCCTCTGCGGTGGAGTTACCGGGCATGATCTCGCTGTAGACCTTGCACTCGCGGACCCTCCTCGCGATCAGCTGCGAGTATTGGGCTCCAAAATCCAAGATGACGACCTTTTCTTCGGGTGTGGTGTGAAGATCACTCAACCGTTCTCCCCCTCGCTCGACATTTCTTCGATCACCCTGACGCACGGCAGGGCCCGGTGCCTCTGGTTCCAATCCAGTCCGTAGCCGACGACGAACTCGTCGGGGATGGAGCGTCCCACGTATTCCACGGCGACGTCCACTGCCCGGCGATCCGGTTTGTCCAAGAAGGCGACGACGCCGATACTGGCGGGACCCCGGGCGGAGAAATGCTCCCTTAGGTATTGCAGCGTCAGCCCGGTGTCGACGATGTCTTCGACGATCAACACGTGGCGATCCTCTATGGGTGTATCGAGATCGTGAAGTATGCGGACTACCCCGGAGGAGTCGGTACTGGCACCGTAGCTGGACACGGCCATGAAATCGAGGGATACGGGTACATCCAGAGCCCGGGCCAGATCCGATAGGAACACCACCGCACCCTTTAGTATGCCCACGAGGAGCAATGGATTCTCCTCGCTCACCAGCGACTCGTAATGCCCCGATATCTCCCGGGCGAGCCTCTCGACGATTTCGGTAATCTCATCCTCGCCCACGAGACAGGAACCCAGGTGCATACCGGAAATCTTGTCGTCCAAGTATCCCTCACCCTCTCCCCTTCGGCTACGACTCTAGCATACCCGAACATTCGAGACAGCAAAACGCCCGAAATTGGGGTCCACGGGACTCAGGGCGCGGGGAGGTTCACCAGTTCGACCATGGCCCGCTCGAGGACATCCACCGATCGCGAATACTCGGAGAGGGAAATCTCTTCCCCCGACGTGTGACCCAGTAGCGGATCCCCGGGGCCGTATGCTGCGATCGCCGGTTTCCAAGCGGGGCCGACAATATTCATATCGGAGGTGCCGGTCTTGAGGGTAAATCGAGGTTTACCTCCCCCGCTGCGGATGGCGGCCAACAGCGACTTGGCCACCGGGGAGTTGCGCTCCGCGAGATAGGGTTCTTCTCCGGGCCCGAACTCCGTGGTGGGGCCGAGGCACGAAGCGATGAGTTCTTTCGTAGAATCCACGGTCTCGCCGGGGGGGATCCTGGCGCCGAAGGAAAGAATAGTCTCGCCCTCCAGCCCGTCGGATCGCGAGTCCACCGACACCAACCTGGGGCTGGTACTCCAGAACAATCCCTCGCGGTCGGCGTTTCGCTTCTCGACGGCATCCATCAGGCCGGTCCACGCCCCGACGGCGATCTCCGCAGCGGTCGGACCTGGACCCCCGGTGTGGGATATGGGAGCCCGGTGGGCGCTCCGTCCCCGAAGGCCACCGCGATACCCTAGGGTGATCCTATCCCATCGGCTCGGCTCCCCGATGATGACCATCCCGGGAGGGCTTCCCCCGCAAAAACCGCGAACCAGGTGCCGGGCACCCCGGGAGCCGTCGGCCTCTTCCTCCACCGCTCCCACGAAGAGTATGCTCCGATTCCCGGGGGATCGCTGTACCCGGGACAGGCGATGGAGGGCGGAGGCAAAGGCCGCCAGGGGGCCCTTGGCATCCACCGTTCCCCGACCCGTCAGGATGTCTCCCCGCCGACCAACGGGTGGCCATCCCGATACGGTATCCACGTGGCCCAGGAGGCAGAGGGAGACCGGTCCTTCGCCCCACCTCGCGCAGGCATTTCCCACCCCGTCGATATAAGCCGGGATTCCACGACGGTCGAACCAGTCCACCAGGAATGCCGAAGCCCCTTCCTCCGATCCGGAGGGCGAGGGAATGCGAACCAGTTCTTCGAGGAGTTCTATCTCTTCCGCGTTCACGTCTGCACCATTTCCCCGAGGGCCTCACCCAGCGCGTCGACCACCAGGTCCAGGTCGCCGTCCTCTATAACCAGGGGTGGAAGGAAACGCAGGACCGTCGCTCCCGCCGGCAAGGCGAGCACGCCCCTCTCCTGCAAGCGGCGCAGGATGGGGGTGACTCGGACCCTCATCTGAACTCCCACCATGAGCCCCATACCCCGCACCTCGCGGACCAGGGGAGAATCGAGATCGCCAAGACCTTCCATGAAACGATGCCCGGCGACCCGACTTCTTCCCGGGAGATCCCCCTCTTGCATCTCCTCGAGGGTCGCCAGGGCGGCAGCGCAGGCCAGCGGGTTTCCGCCGAAGGTACTACCGTGTGACATGGCCGGGAGGTTTTCGACGCGATCCCCCAGGCCCACGGCACCCATGGGTACTCCCCCCGCCATGGCCTTGGCCATGCAGACCATGTCCGGTACCACATCGTAATGATCCACGGCGAACCAGGACCCGGTCCGCCCGAAACCGGTCTGTATCTCGTCCGCTATGAACAGGACTCCCCTCTCCCGGCACAAACGGGCGGCTTCCGCCACGAACTCGCGTTCCGCGGGGTGCACTCCCCCCTCACCCTGCACCACTTCTATGATCAGGGCGGCGGTCGATTCGTCCAGGGCTTCTTCCAGCTCGCGGGGATCCTCGAAGGACACGTGGTCGCACGGTCCCACGAGATGCTCGACACCGCGGCGATGGCCCTTACCCCAGGTGGCCGCCAGGGCACCCATGGTTCGCCCGTGAAACCCCCGCCTCGTGGCGACGATCCGCGACCTCCCCGTCGCCAACCGGGCGAACTTGATCGCGGCTTCCACGGCCTCGGTTCCGGAGTTGCAAAGGAAGAAACGATCCACGCCATCGGGAGTGACGTTTCGCAGTCTCGCCAAGTATTCCGTTCTCACATCGTTGGAAAACGACTCGGGACAGGTTATCAACGTGTTCACCTGCCTCGTTATGGCCGCGGCGACGCGCGGGTTGCAGTGTCCCACGGAAGCCACACCGTGACCGCCGACGCAGTCGATGTATTCCCTCCCGGAATCATCCCACACCCGGGAACCCCGGCCGCGGACCAGGGTTATGCCGCGCTTCGAGTACAGCCCGACCTCCATGGATTCCTCGATGACAGTTTCTTCTTCGCCGCTCACGAGACTTCAACTCCCCGGCGATCCCCGCCCGTTATAACGGTCCCGTATCCTTCCATGGCTGAACGGATGGGCGACACGACCCCGGCGTCCGCGATGATGGCGGACTCCACTCCTCCGTCGACGGCCTCCTCGGCGGCGCGCAGCTTTGCCACCATGCGCCCCCGCGCCCAACGCCCGGCACCCTCTATTTCCCTCGAACCCTCGAGGCTTCGTATCAGCGTCGAGTTATCGTCGGGATCCTCGAGCAGGCCCGCCCGATCCGTCAGGAAAACCACGCGATCCGCGCCGATGGCAACGGCTATGGCCGCGGCCATCCTATCGGCATCGGTATTCATGGGTCCACCCGAATAACTCAGGGCGGGAGGTCCCACCACGGGTAGCATCTGCGCTCCGAGCAATGCGTGCAAGACCCCCGGACGCACCGTCTCTACCCTGCCACTTCGGTTACCGCGCATGAGGAACGTCCTACCATCCCGTCTCACCTTGATGGCCTCCTTCAGCGGCCCCGAACAAAGGCCCCCGTCGACCCCCGACAACCCCACGGCGGTTACGCCTCGCCCGTTGAGTCCGGCGACGAGATCCGTATTCACCTTTCCCGCGCAAGCCATTACGAAGGCATCCAGGGCCTCTTCATCCGTGTACCTGCTCTCCGCACCCGAGGGCGAACTCACCATCAATGGCTCGTCCCCGAGCCTCCTTTGCAAACGGCTGGTCTCCGCGGATCCACCGTGCACCAATACCAGGGGGACCCTCCCTTCGACCAGTTCCTCGACCTCGTCGAGGAGCGTTTCATGACCGACTCCACCGGTACCACCGACCTTGACAACCAGCATCCTTCGTTCCGCTCCCCTCATGGGTGCAACCCCGAAAACTGCAATCCCATCTCCTCCGGGAATCCCGCCATCACGTTGAGCGATTGAAGGGCACTCCCCGCCGCACCCTTGACCAAGTTATCCAGGGCCGACATGACGACCACGCGCCCGGTCTTCGGATCTACTTCGAACCCCACCTCGCAGAAGTTCGTCCCGGCGAGGATTCGGGGCTCGGGATATCGATAAAGGCCACGCCTTTCCCTCACGATGCGAACGAAGGGCTCATCATCGTATACCTCGCGAAAGGCCCTCCACAAATCGCGCTCACCGATGGGCGATCGGGGAAAACAATGGGCCGTCACCAGGATCCCCCGGACCGCCTCCACCGCGGTGGCGCTGAAGTGTATGACCCCCGATTCGAGTCCCAGCTGTTCCCGCACTTCCGCAACGTGCCTGTGCCCGACGGGCGCGAAGGATCGCATCACGCCGCTTCGCTCGGGATGGTGGGTGCTGGGATTGGAGGAAGCTCCGGCGGCGCTGGATCCGACCTTGGCCTCGACTACCACGGGACCGCCTCCGATCATGCCAGCCCTGGCCAGGGGCCAGAGACCGAGTATCGTGGCCGCCGCCGTGCAACCGGGTCCGGCGGCCCTCCTCGATTTCCCAAGTTCCGATCTGCGCAACTCGGGGAGACCGTACGTGTAGGGTTCGACTCCCTTGAGGTCGGGGTAATACTCCCCCCTGATCTCCTCGCTGGCCACGCGATGATCCGCCCCGAGATCCACGGTATAGCGGGAGGCGCCGGAGAGTAAGTCGGCGTAATGGATCGAACGACCGTGGGGAAGGGCGACGAAGAGTACGTCGTACCGATGGAGATCCCGGATGCCGATGAACTTCATGCGCGGCGCTGAACGCAGGTTGGGGTGACGATGATGGACGAAAGTGCCCACCAGGGATTCCGACGTGATGGCTTCCAGCTTCAGCCGCGGATGTCCGTGCACTAACCGGGCCAGTTCTCCCCCGGCGTACCCCGAACCCCCGACGATCGCAACGTCCAATACGTCCGAAATCACGATAGTACACCCCCGGTTGCCCGGTCTATCACGTAGTCAGCCATCAAGGCGGGTATGTCCACCCCGGTGGGCTCCACCGAGTTACGAAACTCCATCGTATGGTTGATCTCGTTGACCACGAGCCCGTCCGGTGATTCCAATAGATCCACGGCCAGCAATCCCCCTCCAACGGCCCGAGCGGCCCTTCCGCAAAGGTCGAGTAGTTCATCGTAAAGCGGGCAGTTCTCGGTTTGGGCTCCCCTGGCCGTATTCGTCACCCAGTGCTCGGAATACCGGTAGATGGCCGCCACCGTCTCCTCGCCAACGACGAATGCCCGTATGTCCCGTCCAGGCTTATCAATGTACTCCTGGATGTAGTGGATACCGTGGACGGGGGAACCCAGGACGGTCCTGTGCTCGATGATCGCTTCCGCCGCCGCGGAATCATTGGCCAAGGATACCAATCTGCCCCAAGAACCCACTACAGGCTTAAACACCACCGGGTAACCCAGGGACTCGGCCGCGCGCAGGGCGGTGCCCGGGTCAAAGGCAACCCGGGTCCGGGGACAGGCCACGCCGGCGCGCACCAGCGCGGCGGTGGTAGCCATCTTATCCCCGGTGATAGCTATCGTCCGATGGGTATTGACGGTGATCGCACCCCAGGATTCGAGGATCTGTGAAAGGGCCAGGGCGCGGCTGTTGGCTATGGGCCTCAGCATGACCACATCAGAGGAGGAAAAGGGCGAATCGTCGGGATCATTCATGTTCATGAGGAGGTCTCGTTCATCGAACCTGATCACCCTCGCGCCGCGCCCTTCGAAGGCAGCCACGAGTAGTTTTTCTTCCACTCGAACCCTGGAGCAAATTAACGAGACAGTGGTTCCCACTCCCTATTCTCCCCAATCCTCTTCCAGCTCTGGAGCCAGCTCCACGGACATCGGATCGACGGAAACGACTTCCAACTCCGCTCCGCAATCCGGACAGGGAACCAGCTCGCCTTCCATGACAGATTCCAGGTCCAGCTCACCCGCGCACTCGGGGCAAGTGACTTCATCGACCACTTCCACCATCTCCTCTCGAAATTTCCGGCACAAAAAAAGCCGCCGGGGACAGTTGTCCCCGGCGGCGTTGGGCCGGTCTAACCGTCCTCA
>SLGS01000124.1 GCA_007136565.1 Clostridia bacterium
CACGCGGGGGGGTCGGCTTTCAAGCGTTCAGCCATTAGTCGGATGTGGCCGCTCTGCCATTCGGATGGGCAGTGCAATCCGAATCAAATCCGTAGACATCTCTGGGGACAGCGGATAAGATCGACACCGCGACATCACCCGATGACATTGCACCTGGCCCGGGATATCCTAATCCCGCGCTATTCAACGACCGGTCTACCGCCGCCGCGTGGTAAGATAGGCGCCACCGATAACGCTAACCAAGCCGAGCAATGCCAAGGTAGCACCGGGTCCCCCGGTCTCGGGCAGGGGCACTTCGGTGATCGGAGGCGCTTCCGTTACGTCCTCGTCGTCGGTATCCTCCAACGCTTCGGGCACCAATACGGCATCGATGACGTGGATTATTCCGTTGGAGCATTCCACATCGGTGACGACGACCTGGCTTTCGTTGACGAACACGCCGTCATCGATCGTTATAAGCAGATCCTGTCCCGACAGCGCTGTAACTTCCTCACCGTCGAGTTCGAGGACGTCCACCGCGGGTACGCGACCCGAGATGACGTGATACAACAGTATTTCGCTCAGAGCGTCCGTATCGGCAAGCAAATCCTCCAACAGGCCATCGGGCAGTGCAGCGAAGGCTGCATCCGTCGGCGCAAAGACCGTAAAGGGTCCGCTACCCTGCAGTGCCTCATCCAGCCCGGTGGCGGTCAAAGCAGCCACTAGGGTGTCGAAATCATCATTCATGATAGCCGTCTGGACGATATCGAACTCGGGGATTAGTACGGTGTCGATCACGTGAATTACACCGTTGGTGCACTCGATATCCGTCGCCGTTACCTCGGCATCGTTGATGAAAACTCCACCATCCACACTGATGGCGACGGACTGCCCGGAGAGCGTCACGACACTCTCGCCGGCCAGTGCCACGGCATCGGCGGCCATGACTTCACCTTCCACCACATGGTAGAGGAGGACGTCGGCCAGGATGTCGGGGTTCTCAAGGAGTTTGTCGAGGAGACCGGAGGGGAGGGCTGCGAAGGCGTCATCGGTGGGAGCGAAAACCGTAAACGGACCGTCCCCCCTAAGTGCATCGTCCAGTCCCGTGAGGGTCAGGGCAGTGACCAGGGTTTCGAAATCCCCCGCCGCTATGGCAGTATCAACTATGTCCGCTTCATCTGCAAATACGCTGGCTCCCATTCCCAAGGTTAGCATTACCGCGAGGACCACTACAGCAATCTTCTTCAACACTCGCACCTCCGTTATTTGCGGCCCAGCGGCTCGGAATTGTGTTTCCTGGATCCCTGGGATTTATCCTTTCCAGATGTGGCCCCGTGGAGGGAAACTACAGACCGCTTGTGATTCCGGATAGCGCCGGGCAACCTTTATGTAAACGATAATGCCCACCCAGTGCTAATCGAAACTCTCTTCGCGAATACTTTCTTTATCCAATTATTGCGATACGGCCCCCGGGGTGACGTCTGCCATAACCATCCGCGAGTTCTGCCGAGCACCGTCGGGGACACGATGATCCAGTGCCAATCTCACCATCGCATCCGCGCCCGGATCTACCCTGCCTCCAGCGGGACCTGACTCCACACCACCTCGCACAGGAACCGGTGTGCATCGTCGGTGCCATCGGAACTAGCACATCCAGCCTGCCATCATCGCAACATACTCGGCTTCGGAACCGCGTGTCGTCCCCGGGGTTTCGATCGGCTCAGTCGTCAGGTCGAAATCTCAGAGGGTAATACGCTAATCCAATTACCGTCGCGAACGGAGTTGGGGATGAGAACACGTCTCCTCGGGGGACCCCCTGGCCCCGGGGATCGCGGGGTTACTTGCGACTACTTTGGAATTGTACAGATGCCCGGGGAGTACCGATCCTACTCCGCCTCCATGTCACCGCACTCGCGGTGATTCACCCACGTGTACCTCTATCGCGACGCTCAACAGGGTGCCTGAAATCCCGATCACCGGGGAAAAGGGTACATCGTCCGCCTCTCAAAATGTGGATTCACGAAACCAGGTTCATCGAGTGCGGTCACGCGTGTCACTTGCGTTTAGATCATCGCGAATTACCGGATCGGCGATGAGCTGGGAGCAAGACCGAGGGAGGCGTGGGTAAAGGATACCGATTCCCTGCTGGAGGCGGCGAAGTCCCCCCCGGGGGCGTGCCCGGCTGTCCGAGAAAACCGGACTAGCAAGGGAACGCCTACTTGAGTTCGCCAACATGGTCGACCTCTATCTCATCGGCGGTATCGGTTCCGAATACACCGAGATCTTGGAAGAAGTCGGCGTGGACACGGTACCCGACCCGACATACCGCAATCCCGCCAACCGGGCCACTAAGCTGACGGAGGTCGACGAACTCAACAAGAGTACCCGACGCGTGCCGACAGAGAAGGAAGTGACACGCTGGGTCGCGGAAGTCGAGGCTCTTCCCGAATGATTACTTATCTAGAGGGGAACTTGATCATGCGAGTCGAAGAGGGAATGCCGCACGCGGTGCGAGATCCCTCTCCCCTCTCACGCCCCGCGCGCGAGAACGATTCCCCGATCCGGTTCCACACTGGGCCCGCATCCTAGACCCTCCGGAGCAGTCCGTGCAGACTACTACATCGAGCCGTGCCCGGCCGGGACCTCGGCACCTACTTCGGTTTCCTGCGGGGGGCGGGTCCGAAGCGCGAGGACGATTCCCACGACGCTGACCATGGACGAAATCGTGTAACTAATCGAATAGGTACCGGTCAGATCCCGGACGAGTCCACCCAGGAGGGGGCCGAGGAGCCCTCCGGCACCCCAGGCCGTGATGAGCATCCCGTAGTTGACACCGAAGTTCTTCAATCCGAAATAGTCCGCGCACGTAGCCGGGAAGAGGGTGAGCATACCCCCGAAGGTAAACCCGACGACAGCCACTCCGAACATGAGACTCGTGGGGGTCACCAGTCGAACGAAAACCGCGTAGATGGCTACCTGCAGTGCGTACATGAGCATCAAGGTCCTCATTCTCCCGATTCGATCCGATATCACGCCGCAGGCCAATCGACCGGTAGCGTTGAAAACCGCGTACACGGCGATCAAGATGTATCCGGAGGTAATGCCCGCCTGCTCCAAACCTATCTTGGACAACTGCCCGATGAGCAGTAACCCTGCGAAGGTGCCCAAAGAGAACATGGTCCAAAGCATGTAAAACTGCCGGGTCCTAAGCACCTCGAACCAATCCAAGTCGACGTCCGGGCGCGGCCTTTGGCTGGGAATCACCGCCCGCGACTTTTCCGGTGGGGAATATCCGCTCGGGGGGTTCCTGATGATTTGGGCGAGGGACATGATGATTACGAAGAAGCCGGCGCCCATCAAGAAGAAAGTGTTGTGGATCCCCACGCGGGCTATCAATGTCGTGGTAAGTGGGGCGATATATACCGGGGCGAGTCCGAATCCGCTCACGACTATACCGGATATGAGGCCCCGCTTAGCCGGACTAAACCATTTCACCGCCGCGGGCGTCGGTGCAGCGTACCCCATCCCCATGGCCAATCCGACGATCAACCCGAAGGATACGGTCAGTCCGGGCACCGTGGTTATGAGGCCCGCCAGGGTGAAACCGATACCGGCCAGGATCGCAGAAGCCATGATAACGCTTCGAGGGCCCAAGCGATCCTGTAGACGTCCGCCCGGCACCATCGAAAGGGCGAACATCACACAAGCCAACATGTAGGGGATCTGGGTCATGGTTGCCGTCCAACCCAGGTGGTCGATCAGGGCGGCCGATATCACGCCCCAGGCATACAGGATCCCCAGGACCAGGTTAACACCCAGGCCCGCAAAGGTTACGATCCATCCACGATTTTCGTCCATACTCAACATCCGTCCATTCCCCCTCGCCGGCGGAGCAAGATTCTCCAAAGCACCCCTGGCGAACCCAGGGGCCGACAATTCATACGAAAAACGCATACAAACCAGGGTATGGAATGACTTTGCATTGCTATAGATCTTGTGAATTATGGAATCTTCTATAAACGGTGGACCGTCTCCTCCGCGGATCCCATCGGGATCTGTTCCCCGGTATCGACCGAGAGGTAGGTCAAGTTCGAATCAGGGGTGCAGGCAAGGTGCTCGGAAGGCGAGTGGTGCCACCCCGAAATGATGCGTACCCGGGATGTCCAGGGGTCGCCTGCGGCTCGATCGTCGACGCTCGGGACCGTGATACACCCAGGCAAGGACGAATCCGCGCCTCCCTACCCTCGCGAACTGGATCCATTACAATAGGTACCCGAGCAACAAGGCCGCGAATACAGGATAGACCCGCTTGTCACCCAGGACATACAGTGTCCCGGCTACCAACGCCCAGACCATGATCATTGCCGCTCCGACGGGATTGGACACCAAGTGCACAGCGCCCCAGGTTAGCATGAGACCCAGGCCACCCCACGGGAACGACG
>SLGS01000071.1 GCA_007136565.1 Clostridia bacterium
GACAGGCACTGCGGAAGAATGTGCCTCCATATTATGTGCAAATCACTGCAACCCGCGGCCCGCGCACCCTCCACGAACTCCTTGTGCTTGACGGAAAGGGTTTGCCCGCGAACTAGCCTGGCGATCATGGGCCAACCCGCCAGCCCCAGGGCAATGAAAGTGTTGTAAAGCCCGGGCCCCAGCACCGTGACCACCGCCAGGGCGAACAGTAGGTGCGGAAATCCGAACATGATGTTGGTGAGGTTGCTGACTATGTCGTCGACGAAACCCTCCCAGTACCCGGCCACCACACCCAGGGTTACGCCCAGCATCACGCTGATGCCCTGGACCACCAAGCCCACCGTCAGCGAAATCCTCGTCCCGAATATGATGCGGCTCAATATGCATCTGCCCAGCACGTCGGTGCCCAGGGGGAAGCGCCCCCCGGGGGGGCTGAAGGCATCCCGCAGGGATTCGGCCTCGAAGGGATCGTGCGGAGCCAGTACGGGGGCGAAGATCGCCACGAATACTAGCGCGACCACTATCAACCCGCCCGTGGCGGCGGACCAGCTCGAAACGAATCTCCCGAGGGCACTACGGCGGCGAGGTAGATCGGAGTTTGAAGACGGGCGATGGGTTCCGGGGACTTCCAATCAACTTCCTCCTATTCGAAGCGAACCCGCGGATCCAGGTACGCATACATCAGGTCCGTCACCAGGTTAATCCCGACGAAGAGTGCTGCGATCAGGACGAGACACCCCTGTACCGTGGGTAGATCTCTCATGAGAATGGAGTCTATCAGCAGACGTCCCAAACCCGGCCAGGCGAACACCGTCTCGGTGAGAACGGCTCCGCTCAGGAGCCGGCCGACCTGACCACCGACAACCGTAATGACTGGTATCATGGCGTTCTTCAGCGCGTGCTTGTAAACCACTACCCTGCCGCTTAAGCCCTTGGACCTAGCGGTCACGATATAGTCCATTCCCAATACCTCGAGCATCGAGGATCGGGTCACCCTGGCTATCACGGCGGCGAAACCATAGCCCAGGGCCACCGCCGGCATTATGAGGTATTGAATCCGACCGTCACCCCAACCGGAAGCCGGGAGCCAATTCAGTCGGACGGAAAAGAGCAGCATCAGCAACAGGCCGAACCAAAACACCGGCATGGAGGCACCCGCCATGGAGATGACCATGCTCACCGTGTCGATCAACTTACCCCTGTGCAAGGCGGCCACTATACCGAAGGCCAGGCCGACGAACACCGCAAAGGAGCCGGCCGCCGTGGCCAGCACCGCCGTCGACGGCAATCTCTCTGCGACGATGCGGGTTACGGGCTGGTTAAACCTGAGGGAGAAACCGAGATCGCCCCGGACGGCGTTGAGGAGAAACTTGCCGTACCTGATGGGGCCGGGATCATCCAGGCCATAGTGCTCGATCAGCCTGGCCTCGACTTCCGGTGACATCTGCGCCGTGCGGGGATCCATCATCATGGAAACCGCGCTGCCGGGAACGATGTCCATCAATATGAATGCTATCAGGGTGATCCCGATGAGTACCGGGATGCTCTGAAGTACCCTCCTCGCGGCGTAGCGACCCACGAGGTTCCTCCTCTCGCGAGTCCGGGAGATCCGCTGGGGATCTCCCGGACCGAGTGATTACCCTGGATGATTTTTGTATCAGGGCTCTTTGGTCACGGACCATAGGTCTTGCAGGGCCATGTCTATGGGCACGGGTTTCAATCCGTGGACCTCATCCGCGTGCATCGTAATGGCCTTATTGTAGTGGAAGAACCATATCGGCGCATCCCGGACGATCTTGGCCTCCGCCTCTCTCACCAGCTCCACCATCTCGTCCTCGTCGCTGGTCCTGCGGGCGCGGTTGAGAAGATCGTCCAACTCATCGCTCCAATAGCGATTTGTCGTCGATGCGAGGACGGAGTGGAATCTCCATAGATACGTGACCGGGTGAGCATCACCGCCGGTGGAGTAGATGTAAGCCGTGTAGTCCCCGGCGCGAAGGCGATCGTAAAGCACGCCGGTATCCATGGTCTCCGGCTTCAGCCTGATGCCGACGTCATTGAGGTATGGCATCAGGGCCTCCACGATCGGCAGCCCCCACTCGGGGTGTTCGCTGGTCATTATCGGTACTTCGATGCCATCTTCGTAGCCGGCCTCCGCCAGGAGTTCCCTGGCCCTATCGGGATCGTATGAGTATCCCTCGAGATCCGGGTCGAACGCGAAACTCGACGAGGGCAAATACCCGACCGCGGGAACACCCTTGCCGCCCAGGACAACCTCTATGATCGTTTCGGTGTCGATGGCGTGGTTGAAGGCCTGTCGAACGCGAACATCGTCGAAGGGTTCGTTCTCGCAGTGGAACCCCACGTGTCGCGTGAAGAACTCGGCGACCTCTATGAGGTTATCCGAGTACTCCGGGTGATCCCTGTACTTGCGATAGATCGACGCGGGAGCGATGAAGGCGTCCAGGTTACCGGCCAGGAATTCAGCCTCCTTGGTCGCCGCCTCGCTGATGACCCGGAAAGTAACACCGTCCAGTTCCGCCCGTCCCCGGTAGTAGTCTTCGAAGGCCACGAGTTCGACGCGATCATCCTTGACCCAGGACTGAAACTCGAAAGGTCCACTCCCGACCGGCTCGTGTCCGAAATCGCTACCCAATTCCTCCACGACCTCGGAGGGAACCACGGCGGCGGCCGGAAAGGCCAGTAGACTCAAAAAGGAACTATCGGGCTCTTCCCTGGTTATCTCGAGCGTATAATCGTCGAGTACCCGCAACCCCGCTATGTGATCGGCCTCGCCGCGCTCAAACTCCGCTTTGCCGACGACTCCGTCGAGGTAATGGGCCAGGGGTGAAGCGTTGGCGGGATTGGAAAGCCGCTCGAAGGAGTAGACGAAATCCTCCGCGGTAATCCCCCGTCCATTGTGAAACACCGCGTCGTCGCGGAGGTGGAATGTATACGTGAGACCGTCGGGCCCGACTTCCCAATCGTGGGCGATGGCCGGGATGACTTCCGCGGTTTCCGGGTCGTGCGCCACCAGTCCATCGAAGATATTCATGGTAACGGACATGGCACCCATGCGCCCCCTCACTATGGGATCCAGGTTCTCGGGGTCACCGTAGGGGGCGTCGCGCACGAATATGTTGTCACCAGTTTCGGGGACTTGTGGTTCTTCTTCGGCCGGGGTCTCGAAATCGGGACCACCGCAGGCCGTCGCGAGAATCATCGTAGCCACGATCAGCAGTAAAAGGAAAAGGTTCGTAACGCGTCGATTCATATTTTCTTCCCTCCATGTCGGTGCAGACCGCCGGGGAATCCACCCTGGCGCTGGATCCGATCGCTCCGATTTGAGCCGGAATCACGCTCCGCGATAGCACCGCGGCGTGAGACGCCGTTGTTCACCAGCGCTCCTACCCGGCCGGGAGTGGCACGGTTACTGAAAGGCCTTCCCCAGTCGGCGGCTGTGAAACGGAACCCGGGCTCTCGAGCACCCTGTGAAAGCTATCCGGCGGCCAAAAGACCAGCATTGCCATACCCCGGATATCCCTTATGGGCACCGAACCAAAATATCGACTGTCCCAACTGTTTGCCCTGTTGTCGCCGAGGACGAATACCGAACCCGCGGGAATCCTCTGAGGCGGCAGGCTGTCGTTGCCGGGATTGATGATGTATTCCTCCTCCAGGACATCACCATCGAGTATGACCCGGCCCTGGCGGATCTCCAGGGTTTGCCCCTCGACGGCGACAACCCTCTTGACTAGGCTTCGGTTATCCCGACCCGGCTCGCCGAATACCACGACTTCCCCGGGGACGGGGCGCCTCAGGTGATAGGTGATCTTGTTGACCAACAGGCGCTCTCCCTGGTGAAGGGAGGGTTCCATCGACGGTCCGTCGATCAAATAGGTGTCGATGAGGAAAAAGCGCAGGACGAAAGCCAAGAAGATCGCCAGCACCAACGTCTGGGCAACCTCGCGCAATACCCTGCCCCAGGCTGTGCCCTCGGGCATGACGGCGATGTTATCCGGCCCAGCCGGATCTTCCTCGTGGGAGATGGTACCGACGACGGGTTCGCGGTCCAGATGGATCAATCCTCTCGATGGGTGCTTAGTCAACTCATTCTACCACTTATGCGCTCATCCTTTGTATGGAACGATGGAGGTTATCGATGGTTCCGAAGAGAACAACATGAGTCGACCACCGCGAAGCGTCGAAGGGAGAAGAAATGTCCAACAAGTTCGATGACATAATGCGATCTGCCCGCGCCCTCGAACCAGAGCTACGCCAAATCCGGGAGCATTTTCACCGTCATCCCGAGCTGAGTGGCGAGGAATACCACACCAGCGAGGAAATCAGTCGACGGCTCGAGGCGGCGGGTTGCGAAATAATGGACCTGGGCCTCGATACGGGCGTTGTCGCCCGGCTGCCCGGAAAGCCCGGCGAACCGGTCATCGCCCTGAGGGCCGACATCGATGCCCTCCCGTTGACGGAACGCACTGGTCTTCCGTACGAAAGCGAGTCGTCCGGCCTCATGCACGCCTGCGGACACGACGCCCACATATCCTGGGGGCTCGGGGCCGCCCTAATCCTCGCCTCCATGGAGGATCGCCCCCCGGGAGAGATACGTTTCCTGTTTCAACCTTCCGAGGAGAAAACTTCCGGCGCCAGGGTATTGGTGGATGCCGGCGCCCTCCGGGGAGTGGATTACGTATTCGGCGGCCACAATAAGCCCGACCTCCCCTCCGGCGTCGTGGGGATCTCCGAGGGGTACTTGATGGCATCATCGGGACGGTTCTCCTTCAGGGTCGTCGGAAAGGGCGGACACGGAGCCATACCGCACCTGACGATCGATCCCATGCCCGCCGTCGGCTCCATAATATCCGGGATCCAAAGCATAGTGGCGAGAAACGTCAACCCCCTCGACTCCGCCGTCATATCGGTGGGCGCCATTCACTCGGGCACCGCCGGGAACATCATCCCACCCGACGCCGAGATCGCGGGCACCATGAGATCCTTCCGACCCGAGGTGGGAGACCTCATCGAGACCAGGCTTCGCGACTTGGTGAACGGCGCCGCGGCCACCCACGGTTGCTCTGTAGAGTGGCTCGCGCTCGAACGCGGTGTATCCGCCGTAAACAACCATCCCGAAGCGACTCGAATTGCCCGCGCTTCGGTCTCCGATCTCCTGGGCGAAGAGAAGATCGTGGAAGCCGTACCGGTGATGGCCTCCGAGGACTTCTCGGTGTACCAGGAGCGGGTGCCCGGCTGCTTCTTGTGGATTGGCAGCGGACATCCGGATCGCCTCGATGGACCCGGCTGGCATCATCCGGAATTCGCCGCCGATCCCGACTGTATACCCGTCGGTGCCGCGATACTCGCATCCGCGGCCGTCGGTGCCATGACGAGAACCGTCGAATAGTATTCGGCGGGAACCAGGTCACGGTATTGGGGGCGGTGCATTGTAAATGACCCGCCCCCAATGCTAAGATCAGCTCGTATCGTAATCACCCTCATCGAGGGGGAGTAGCCAGGTCTATCGACCCGATGCGGCCGTCAACACGGCTAACGCCCGGTCCATCGGCTCGCTTTGCGGGCAGGCGAGACCTTCGCATGTGGAAGGTCTCGTGCTTTTCCGAAAAGCGGAAGGAGAATGTTGTCGATGGATCTGATCTTCGAAGGCCTTACCTCGTTCACCCCGGGACACGGCTTGATGATGATGGTCGCGGGGGCACTCATCTACCTCGGAATAGCGAAAAAGTACGAACCTCTCCTTCTTCTGCCCATAGGCTTCGGCGCCCTGTTGGCCAATATCCCACTGTCCGTCGCCACGGGGCCGGAGGGTTGGTTGACCCGGATCTACGAAATCGGGATTCTAAGCGAGCTCTTCCCCATACTCCTGTTCATCGGCATAGGAGCCATGATGGACTTCGGTCCCCTCCTGTCCCGACCGATAACCGTCTTCTACGGGGCCGCGGCACAAATCGGCATATTCATCACCGTAATGCTGTCTTTGGCCTTCGGGTTTTCCCTCAACGAGTCGGTGTCCATAGGGATCATCGGTGCCGCCGACGGACCCACCTCCATATACGTGTCGGCGAAGCTCGCACCCCACTACCTATCGGCGATCTCCGTGGCGGCATACTCCTACATGGCCCTGGTCCCTCTGATACAACCCCCCATCATTCGCGCTTTCACCACGCCCGAGGAAAGGCGCATCAGGGCACCGATCGCGGGAAAGCGAGCCCCGAGAATCGTGCGGATTCTATTCCCGATCGTCGTGACCATTTTGGCTGGGATCGTTACACCGGTTAGCACGGAACTCATCGGGGCCCTGATGTTCGGCAACCTGATCCGGGAATCGGGTGTGACCGAACGCCTCTCCATGTCCGCCCAAAACGAGCTTTCGAACCTGGTGACGCTGTTACTCGGGGTCACCATCGGATCCACGATGTCCGCCGACGCCTTCCTCAGATCCGATACCCTGATGATACTCGGGATCGGGCTCGTGGCCTTCGCCCTGGATACGGCGGGAGGAGTTCTGTTCGCTCGGTTCCTCAACCTGTTCCTAAAGACCAAGATCAATCCTATGATCGGTGCCGCCGGTATATCCGCCTTTCCCATGTCGGCACGGGTAGTCCATCGAGTCGGCCTGGAGGAGGATCCGACGAACTTCTTGCTCATGCAGGCCGCGGGGGCAAACGTCGCGGGTCAATTGGGTTCGGTGGTGGCCGGTAGCGTACTGCTGACCCTCGTTCTCGGCGGGTGACTACGGGTGACTACAGGTGGGAAAACCGACGCCGTCGTAACCGTACATTCCCGGCGGGAACTCTTCACAGCGCCCCCCGGCCGGGACGCACGCCCTTTTATCGCTACATATCGGCGCGGGGGCGCGAGGTGAAAGGGGACCGGATCCGAAGGCCTCGGATCGATCCCCTTCGATACATCAGGTCATCATCCTCGGATCGAAGGTATCCCTCAACCAATCGCCCAGGAGATTGATGCCCAATACCGTCAACATTATGGCCAAGCCCGGGAATGTGGCTATCCAGGGGTGGCCGGCCAGGTACTGCCGACCGTCGGCCAACATGCTGCCCCAGGTCGGGATCCTGGGGTCCACGCCCAACCCGAGGAAGGTCAGGGACGCCTCGGCGATGATGACCCGGGCTACCTCCAGGGTGGCTATCACTATCACCGATGAGGCAATATTGGGAAAAACGTGGCGCGTTATGGTGCGAGCTCGAGTACAGCCCGCCGCGACGGAAGCCTCGACGTAATCCTCTTCCCGGATCGCGAGGACTTCTCCCCGAACCACGCGTCCATACACCACCCAGCCGGTGATCCCGAGCACTATGACGACGTTGCGCAATCCCGAGCCGAGGACGAACATCACCGCCGTCGCCAACAAGATGAATGGAAACGCCAATTGCACATCGGCAATCCTCATCACTAGATCGTCCACCCGGCCTCCGAAGAAGCCGGAGATGAGACCCAGGATGGTACCTATGGTACCCGCCACCAGGCACGCTCCCAGACCAACACCCAGCGATATGCGGCTCCCGTAGATGACCCGGGACAGAACATCCCTACCCAGGTGATCGGTGCCGAGGATGTGTTCGGTCGTACCACCATCCCAGGCCGGCGGCCTGAGACTACGGGTCAGTACCTGCTCGTAGGGATCGTGTGGAGCCAGCAGGGGAGCGAACACCGCTGCAAAAACCACCAGACCTACCAGGACCGCTCCGATCCAAGCCCCGCGATTTCCCTTGAAACTGGATCGCGCCCTTCGCCAAAGGAGATTCTCGGGACGCACCTCTTCCGAGGGAGCGACCCCGGAATCCATTTTCCTCACCCTATCCTCGAACATCTCAAGCACCCCTCATCCGTATCGAACCCTCGGGTCCAGCACACCGTAGGCGAGGTCCGTAATCAGGTTGGCCCCCACTATCATGAGGGCCATCACGAAGACCGCCGCCTGGACCACCGCCATATCCCGGTTGTTGAATCCCTGGATGAGGAGGCGCCCCAGGCCGGGCCAGGAAAAGACCGTCTCGGTGATCACCGCTCCACCCAACAGCGTGCCCAACTGCAACCCCATCACCGTCACCACCGGTATGAGGGCATTTCGCATGGCGTGTTTGAAAACGACCACTCGTTCGGAAAGACCCTTCGCCCTGGCGGTACGAATGAAATCCTGGGATAGGATCTCCATCATGGTCGCCCTCATCAACCTCATCAGCATGGCCATGGAGTAGGTGCCAATGGTCAAGGCCGGCATCAGTAGGTGCGCGAGGCTACCGCGACCGGAAGCGGGCAGTAGCCTGAGGTTCACAGAGAAGAACAGTATCAGGACCAGGCCCAACCAGAACACGGGCATGGATTGCCCGAGCAGTCCCATGAGATAGGTAAGCAGCGAAAACCCGGATCCCCGCTTGGACGCGGCGACCACCCCCAGGGGGATGGCCGCCAGTACCGCGAAGCCCAGGGCCAGGAACGTAAGCTGCAGTGTGGCGGGTAGTCGCTCGACCACCAGTTCCAGCGCGGGCTGCCTGTGACGCAAGGAGTCGCCGAAATCGCCTCGCACGAGTCCCCCGAGGAAATCGAGGTACTGGGTATGAAGCGGTCTATCGAACCCCATCGCGGTCCTCATGATCGCCACATCCTCCGGACTCGCGTCCAGGGGCACAAAGAGCGTCACCGGATCGCCGGTGAGATGCATGAGCATGAACGTGACCAGGGAAACGCCGATGAGTATCAAGACGGCGTGAAGCGCCCTCCTGAGAAGATATCCCGTCATTTGGATCCCCTCCCCCGATCAGTTGTCGGCCCTGATCCGCGCGTCGAAGGCGTGGATCAGCTCGTCGGGACGGGCGGTCCATTCCACTCGGTCGGATACCCCGTACACGTCCATCTGCTGATGCAGGAATATCCAGGGGGCTTCCTCTGACAGGACTCCCATGATCTCGTTGAATCTCTCGGCGCGCAGATCCATGTCCATGGTCTCGCGCACGGCATCGAGCTTCTCATCCATCTCTTCGCTCTCGAAGTAGCAAAACTGCTGCCCGGACCTGAAGAACGGGTAGAGGGTCGCATCGGCATCGAAGGTCGCGTTACCCCAACCCAACAAGAAGAGATCGGTGAGTTGCCGCGACATGATCTTGTCGACGTAGACGCCCCACTCCTGGATGTTCAAGTCTAGATCAACCCCGATGGCTTCCAGTTGTCCGGCCACGGCCTGGGAAGTCTCCCGATCCATCAAGTATCTGCCGCTGGGGGAATCCATGCTCAGCCGCAGCCCGTCACCGTATCCGGCTTCCTCGAGGAGTTCTCGGGCCCGTTCGGGGTCGTGGGGATAGGGCGCCAGGTTCTCGTCGAAGCCGTGATGTATCTCGGCCACCGGTTGGGAAGCGAGGGGGATGCCATTCCCCATGAGGACGTTATCCACTATCGCGTCTACGTCGATACCGTAGTTGAGAGCCTGTCGTACCCGGACGTCTTCAAGGGGTCCGGGCTGGGTCGTCACCATGCCGACGAAGATGACCCTGCTGCTCGGTGCCCGGGAGACGTAGGTGGCGTCCGAGGACTCGAGGCTTTCGGCCTGGTGCGGGGGGACATTCACTATGATATCGACAGCGCCCGTTTGCAACTCGGCCATCCTGGTGGATGTCTCGGGTACGACCCGGAACACGACGTCTTTTATGCTCGGCATACCGCGCCAATAATCCTCGTTGGCGGTAAGGGTGATCTTCTCGTCGCGTACCCACTCAACGAACCGATACGGACCGGTGCCGACGGGATTGGAGGCCAGGTGGTCCGCCCCGTTTTCCGAGGTGTATTTCGGCGGCACGATCTGTCTGGCCACCAGCTGGGAGGGAAGCGTCGGGAAAGGCTTGGACGTGACGATGTGCACCGTGTGGGCATCGACTACGCGAACTTCATCGATGGCACTGATGTGACTATACTGGGGTGATGAGTTCTCTGGATCGAGGATCCGGTCCAGCGTGAACTTGACCGCCTCGGCGTCGAATGCCTCGCCATTGTGGAAGTAGACGTCCTCCCTCAGCTTGAACTCCCAGGTATTGTCATCCAGGTTCTCGTAGGATTCGGCCAGCCCGGGGAACAGCTCTCCGTCGCTGTCTCGCATCAGGAGACTGTCGTAGATCTGGATGTTGACGTTGTTGGTCGGTGTCTCGGCGTGCATGTTCGGATCCAACGTCGTCGCATCGACGCCCTGGGCAATGATGATCTCGCCCTCGGGGCCTTCTTCCGCAGGAGCGGAGGGTGACATCGTCGGAGGCTGTCCGCAGCCGGCGACGAAGATGACGATAATCGTGCTCACCACCATCAAAGAAAAGATTCGCCGGATACCTCGAGTGCGAGACCGTCTTTTCACCGTTACCATCCTTTCTGTTTCAGCGGTCCGGGAATAAGAATGCCCGGCGGCAAGTCCGCAATTGAATCAGGACCTACCGCCGGGCCTTTTGTTCCCACGGTGTACCCCGACGGGCTTCGAGATTTCTCACCCGTGGGGCTGTACCCCTCGGACCTGTCCCCCGCACACCCCGTGCAGGGCGGAACCCTAGGCACACTCCCGCTGAGCAAACTAGATATTCTCGTTAATTTATGACAGGCATCTCGCTTTGTCAAGGGGATTTTGTCACGAAATTCACCACCTAGGCAGGATTGGGCGACGTTTAAGGTCGAAGGAGACCCCGGAGATGCCCGCGTAGCCGACAGATCGGCGCGAGATTACCCGTGGGAACGGCCGTGATACGGCGAAAGATTGAGATCAAAGGACCATGGTATCCATGGGTGGCTATCACACCGGCCTAGGGGTACTTGGGCGAGATGAGGGTTGCAGGCAGTCCCGCGATGGGATTGTTGCGTTTCGGGGACATTCTCCCAAGAGGAGCTGGCGCCTCCCGACATCGTCCTGCTAGAATATCCTCCGTCCCGGGATACGGGCGAAGGGGGTGCAGAGATGCTTTTGAGAAGGAAGAGAGCCACCAGGGTAAAGAATGATCGGGCTAAGGGCCCGATTACTCGCTCAGAGATCTTCACTCTCGCCTGGCCCGCGATACTGGAGATGACACTGCACATGCTCGCCTGGGTGGTGGACGTTGCCATGGTGGGTCGCCTCGGGGCAACGGCCCTGGGGGCGGTCTCCTTGGGCGGGCAGATATTCTTCGCCGTCGCCTTCTTCCTCGGCTCCCTGGGCGTTGGTATGACGGCCCTGGTGGCTCGGCGTTGGGGCGCCGGGGACACCGAGTCCGCCTCGCGCGCAGCCGCTGCAGGATTATTCTCGGCCGCCATCTTGGGCATCGTGGCGGCGGCGGCCGTCTACCTGGCAGCCCCCACCGTGTTTTCATTGTCGGGTTTCAGTCGCCAGGGAATTGCTTCGGGGATCAGTTACATGCGCATATCTGCACCCGCGGCCATATTCATGGTTCCCACCGCAGCGGCCAACGGCGTCATGAGGGGCACGGGAGATACCAGGACCCCGCTGCTCGTAACAGTGATCGCGAATGTGATCAACATCGTCGGGGACTACCTACTCATATTCGGTGTCGGCTTCTTCCCCGAAATGGGTGTCGCCGGAGCCGCCCTCGCCTTCACGATAAGCCAAGTGGTCGCCTCGGGATTTGCCTTCTACGCACTTTCGCTCAGGCGACGGGTACATCTTTCCAGGGATAGCATCCTCCATCCCCACATGCCCACGCTCAAGCGCCTATTAACCCTTAGTCTCCCGGCGGGAATCTCGGTGCTCATGATGGATTCCGCCAGGACGGTAACCACCTTCATAATCGCCGCCGAAGGGGAAGCCATTCTCGCTGCTCACCAGGTCGCCATAACCACGGAGGCCCTGTCCTTTATGCCCGGTTACGGATTCGCTCTGGCGGCCGGAGTCATCACGGGGCAAAGCCTGGGAGCGGGCCTTGAGGATCGGGCCAGGGCCGGTACCATAGAGTGCGCCAAGCTCGCATCCTTGGTGATGGGGTCGGTGGGGGTGTTATTCCTGGTGTTTCCCCGGGAATTGGTGAGTGTTTTCTCCTCCGACCCGGCTCTAGTTCCGTTGGCGGCCGCCTGCGTCAGGATCGCCGGCCTGGTTCAAATCCCGGTGGCCCTGGGTGAAGTACTGTCGGGGTCCCTGCGCGGAGCCGGCGATACCAGGAGTGGAATGGTCGTGGCCTCCTTGGCCTCTTGGGGCCTTCGGGTACCCCTCACGTGGTTCATCATAAGATACCTGGGACTATCCCTGGTGTTCGTGTGGATCGCCCTGGTGTTCGAATGGTTCTTGAGGACCAGCGCCCTCTACCTGATCTATCGTAGAGGACACTGGACGAAGCTCGACATCTAAAGGTGATGGGAGAGCGCTCCCCCATCACCTTTCCATCGAGTTGCCCGAACGTCTCTCCTCCCCGCGATGACCGCACTCCGAGGATTGGGCCCCCATACTGCGAAATACTATCCTAGCCACCATACCAATCCCGGAGCCGGTTTGGACGACTCCGGGATGTGACATGTTACTGGCAATAGCCCGGGGGTGAGAATCCGTTCCCGGCGCAAGGGGGTTCCCGCGAGTGGATCGAGGTTGGGGAGAGAATTCCGAGGGAGTAATAATCCTATCCGGCGGCCTTGGACTTCGCTTCGGTGGAATCGATAAGGCCTTCGTCCACCTGGCCGGTCGACCGCTGATCGAGCACATGATCGAATTTGCTCGCGGTGTCAGCCGGGAGATCGTAATCGTATCCAATCATCCCGCCCGATACGCGGGATACAACGTCAGCACCGTTTCCGACGAGATACGCGGAGCCGGTCCCCTCAGCGGCATTTCCGCCGGGCTGATGCATTCTCGAAGGGATATCAACCTCGTCATCGGATGCGATATGCCCTTCATCGAGAAACCCCTGGTCGACCACATGCTGAACTTGAACTCCGAAGGCGACGCCGTGGTTCCCCGGGTCGGTAGGTTCATCGAACCCCTCTGCTCCGTCTACAACAAGTCCTGCCTGCCCGCCGTCCAAAGCGCCCTGGCCGAAGATCGATTCAAGATCTCCGAAGTCCTATCCGGTCTCGACGTCACCTACGTCGAAGAGGATACGCTGCGCCAATTCGATCCATCGCTGGCGTCATTTCACAACATCAATACATTGGACGATTTGATATTAGCCGAGGAGATGATTCGCCGTGAGTCGGAAGACCACGAGGGTAAGGATAGTACGATTCGAGGAAGGCAAGGTCGCCAAGATCGATGACCTGGTTCCGCTGGAGCACCGCCTAGTCCTTTATCTCGACGGGCAGAGCGCCGGAGAACTCTATTGTTCACGGGGTTCCCTGGAGGCACTGGCGGTCGGACACCTTGCAGTCAAGGGCAAGTTAGCCGCAAAGGGCCCGCCCGGGGTTTCCCTGGAAGAAGGAAAGCATTCGACGATGGCGCGAGTCACGACACCGAGCGAAGCCGCCACCCCCGACCCGCTCGAGGATGCCGCATCTCCCCCCGGGATGGGGGAACCCATTAGTCCGCAAACCATCATCGACAACATGGATTCCCTCGCCGAGTCGTCGGAAATCTTCGGAGCTACCGGAGCGGCTCATTGCTCCGGCTACTTCCTCGGGGACCAATCGTTACTCCTCTTCGAAGACATAGCGCGCCATAACACCATAGATCGCATCATCGGGAGCTCGATCCTGCGGACCATGGACCTGTCACGGGGAATGATCTGCACCACCGGAAGGGTTTCGGCGGAAATAGCCGATCGGTGCGTCCAGGCCGGCGTTACCGCGCTGGTCTCCCGGGGAGCCCCCACGGGGCGGGCCATCGAGATATCCAGGGTCGGCGGGTTGACCCTGGTTGGATTCGCCCGGGGCCATCGCTTCAACTGCTACTCCCATCCGGATCGCATCTTGTTCGCGAAATAACTTGCGATGATTCGGATTGCTTCGAGGGGATTTGGGGGATTCTCGTAGAATCATGTCATTCGGAAAGGGAGTCGGATCTATGGCCCAAGACCTCGATGCTCAGGTAATCGACACCATAATAGATAAGTATCGCGACGTCCCCGGCAACCTCATCCCCGTGCTCCACGAGATCCAAAGCGAGGTCGGTCACCTACCCCGTGAGGTACAGATCTACGTGTCCAGGCGACTGAACGTACCCCTCAGCGCCATCCACGGGGTCATCACCTTCTACTCTTTCTTCTCCTCCGAACCCAGGGGTACTCACACCGTGGGGGTCTGCATGGGCACTGCCTGCTACGTTCGCGGGGCCGAGGAAATCCTCGAAGCGCTCAAGGCTGAACTGAACGTGGACGTGGGACAAACCAGCGAGGATGGAAGATTCACCCTCGCCATCACCCGATGCGTGGGTACGTGCAGCCTCGCACCTGTGGTAATGATCGACGACCGCGTGCACGGGAAACTGAGTCGGAGCGATATTCCCCGGCTTCTCGCCCGTTACTAGATTTGCACCCGACCTGGAGGGAGATCGGCATGATTCCGAGGGAAGTCTTGATCTGCGGCGGCACCGGTTGCCTTTCCGCCGGAGCAGAGGACGTCGAAAGGCGAATTGCAAAGCTGCTATCGGAAAGGGGCATCGATGGCGATTCCACCGTGGGAATAATACCCAAGAAGACCGGGTGCATCGGCCCGTGCAGCCTGGGACCCACGGTACTCGTGTTGCCGGAGGAAACCCTGTACGTCGGGGTCGGAGTGGAAGATGCGTCCAGGATAGTGGATGAGCACCTCATCGGCGGCACTCCCGTCCGAGACCTCATGATTTCCGAGGGAGACCGGCGGGTGGAGCGATACTCCGAACAGGCCTTCTTCCGCCCCCAGGAGAAGATTGCCCTGAGGAACACGGGATTGATCGACCCCCTGGAGATAGGCGATTACCTGTATCGGGACGGCTACGCGTCGCTGCGGACCGCCTTGAACGAGATGTCGCCCGAAGAGGTCATCGAAATGGTAAAGGATTCCGGGCTACGGGGACGCGGTGGCGCCGGATTCCCCACGGGTCTCAAGTGGGAGTTTACCCGGGCCGCGGCGGGGGCCCAGAAGTTCGTGGTCTGCAACGCCGACGAGGGCGATCCCGGGGCTTTCATGGACCGGAGCATCCTCGAGGGAGATCCGCACAGCATCATAGAAGCCATGGCCATAGCCGGATACGCCGTCGGGGCCGATACCGGATACGTCTACGTACGCGCAGAGTATCCCCTCGCGGTGAACAACCTGCAACACGCCCTGGGAGATGCCCGCCGGGAGGGGGTCCTCGGGAAGAACATATACGGTAGCGACTTCGACTTCGACGTACAGATGCGCGTCGGTGCGGGGGCCTTCGTCTGCGGTGAAGAAACCGCGTTAATCGCCTCCATCGAGGGTGACAGGGGTTATCCGAGGAGCAAACCGCCCTTCCCGGCGAACCGGGGCCTTTGGGGTTACCCCACCGTCATCAATAACGTAGAGACCCTCGCCAACATACCACCGATCGTCAGCCGGGGTAGCGAGTGGTTCCGGGGCATCGGTACGGAGTCCAGCCCGGGAACCAAGGTGTTCGCCGTGGCCGGAGACGTCGAAAATACCGGCCTCGTGGAAGTACCCATGGGTACAACCCTGCGGCAAATCATATTCGATATTGCCGGGGGAATACCCGGCGGGAAAGAGCTCAAGGCAGTCCAGATCGGGGGCCCTTCGGGGGGAACCCTACCCGCCGAATACCTGGACATGGAGGTAGACTTCGAATCCCTTGAGTCGGTGGGAGCGATAGTGGGATCCGGCGGACTCATCGTCATGGACGAGGACAACTGCATGGTCGATGTGGCCCGC
>SLGS01000129.1 GCA_007136565.1 Clostridia bacterium
GAGGCGGTACGCGTTGAAAAACCCGAGGAGATGAACATCATCCTCGGGACCTCGCACTTCATCAAGACCGTCGAGGACATTCCCGAGGCGGTGGCCAACGCCGGAGGAGGAATCCGGTTCGGCCTGGCCTTTTGCGAGGCATCCGGCCCGCGATTGATCAGAACCGAGGGCAACGACGGGCGACTGGTGGAACTGGCCACCGCGTGCGCCGAATCCGTGGGCGCGGGGCACTTCTTCGCCCTCTTCTTGGAGGATGGGTTTCCCATCAACGTGCTCAATAACATAAAGGCCGTTCCCGAGGTGTGCGCCATCCATTGCGCCACGGCCAATCCCGTACAGGTGATAGTGGCCGAGACCGAACAGGGTCGCGCAGTCCTCGGCGTGGTGGACGGTGGAGCACCCCTGGGCACCGAAAGCGAGGACGACGTGGCCGCGAGAAAGGACCTGCTGAGAAAGATCGGCTACAAGATGTAACCGGGTTAGATCAGCCGCTCGATCCGCCCTTCGACGAGTTCCACTCCGAAGTGGCCTTCACAAACGCGCCGGGCGCGTTCGAGGCTCTTTTCGGTGGTCTCCCACGAGGAGAAGACGGCGGCGCAGGCCAGGACCGCCTCGTCGGTGCGGTCCGCGGCACCGACCTCGGCCACGCTCAAGTTGTCCTCACCCAACCTGGACATGAGGCGCCGGATGACTGAGCGCTTGTCCTTCAGCGACCTGGATCCGGGCAACCTCAGGCTGACCGTCAATAGACCCACCCGGGGAGTGCCCGGGGGCTTTCGATATTCCACGAGGAATCACCCCGGGGATATCTTCCCCGTAGACGACCGACTTCCTTCGAAACACCCGATCGGGAGGTAATGGATCGATCATGACGAGACTGCTGTATTCCGAAGACCCGGGCCGACTCGAATTCACCGCCAAGGTCGTGCGCCTGGACAGGATAGAAGATATCCCCGTCGCGGTGACGGACCGGACCGCCTTCTTCCCCGAGGGCGGAGGTCAGCCCGGCGACTCGGGGTGGCTGGGCGACACACCGGTGACCACCACTACCTACGACGACGGTGAAGCCCTCCATTGGCTGGAGGGCGAACCCGAGTTTCGTCCCGGGGACGTGATCGAAGGACGCGTTGACGGGGAGGTTAGGCGCGATCACGCCCAACAACACACCGCACAGCACCTGCTCTCCGCCCTCCTTTATAACGCGCACGATTTGGACACCCTCTCCTTCCACCTGGGCAGAGAGAGCAGCCACATAGACCTGGATGCGAGCCCCGGGGACCTCTCCGATGAATTCCTGGATGGCGTCGAGACGGAAGTCAATCTCCGAGTCATGGAGAACATCCCGGTGAGCGTCACGCTGGCCCCCGGGGACCCGCCCACCCGACTGCGCGGCAAGTCCACAGAAGAGATCCGCGGAGAACTGCGCGTCGTGGAAATCGGTGACGCCCTGGACGCGTCGGCCTGCTGCGGCACCCACACGCGGAGCACGGGAGAAATCGGGCCCGTCGCCTTCTTGGGCACGACCACGGTGAGGGGGCGAATCAGGCTGTTCTTCTTGGCGGGGTCCCGGGCCCTCGACCACTACCGGCGGGGCATCCGAGATCTCGGAAACATCGCCTCCATGACCGGCACCGGTACCGGGGAGGCCGTCGAGCGCGTGGAGAGATTGCTGCGGGAAAACGATGCCCTGGGCGATAGGTCCAAGCTCCTGGAGGTTAGCCTGGCTCGATGCCACGCCCAGACCCTGTTTCCCCGACTGGACGAATCCGGGTTGCTTCGGGCTCGCTGGGCGTCCGAGGACGTACCCGGCGCCGACCATCCCAGGATGGTGGCGGCCCACCTCCCGGCGGATCGACCCTGGATCCTCCTCGCGGCCGTCTCGGAGGGCGACTCCGCCAAGATAACGCTGGCGCGATCACCGGCCGAAGGGGAAGATCTCACCGGCGTCCCGCTGTCCATATTCCGATGCCTCGGGGGCAGGGGAGGCGGAACGCCGGACATGATCAGGGGCGCCATGGAGTCCTCGGATTTCGAGGCATTCGCCGACGAATTGCGATCCCACCTGGAGTCGAGGACGGATTCCGACGGGTAGCGGTGCTGGCTGCCGAAGGCCCCGACCTAACTGGCCGGGGCCCCTTTCAAACCCACTCGTACCTGGCCGTGAAGTGCCTCAACACCGGGGCCTCGTAAGTCATCTTGAGTCCGCGAATTCCATCGCGGTTCGCCCAGACCCGCGCCACGGTCCGGGCGACGTGGGCCAGGTGTCGATCGGTGTACGTGCGCCGTGGAATGGCCAATCGCACGAGTTCCATGTCCGGGTAAATGGTCTCACCGGTATCCGGATCGGTTCTTCCGAAGGCAGCCGTACCGAGTTCCACTCCCCTGACCCCGCCCCGTCGATACAGTTCCACGGCCAGGGCCTGCCCGGGGAACTGGTCCCTGGGAATCCCGGGGAGGAAGGCGGAGGCGTCGATGAAGACGCCGTGCCCCCCGGGCGGTGTTACTATGGGTATCCCTTCGTCCAGCAACAGGTCGGCGAGGTATCGCGTACCCCCCAGCCTGTCCTCGAGATAGGTCGGCTCCAATACCTCCCCGAGGCCCGTGGCGACCGCCTCGAGGTCGCGACCCGCCAGGCCTCCGTACGTGGTGAAGCCTTCGAAGGGTATCTGCCACTCCACGGCTTTCCGGTACAGTTCATCATCCCGAAGGGCGAGGAATCCACCGATATTCGCTATACCATCCTTTTTTGCACTCATGGTGCATCCATCGCCCAGGGAGAGTATCTCCCGGGCGATCTCGGCGGGGGACCTGTCCCCGTAGCCCTCTTCCCGCTCCCGGATGAAGTAGGCATTCTCGGCGAAGCGCGCGGCGTCGAAAAACAGGGGGATCCCCCGGCGCGATGCCACGGCCGCCGCACCCCTGATATTTTCGGCGGAGACCGGTTGTCCACCGTTATTGTTGCAAGTGATAGTCATCAGCACGAAGGGTATGCGATCGCCGTGGGCCGCCAGTTCCGCTTCCAGGGCCTCGAGGTCGATGTTGCCCTTGAAGGGATGGTCGGACTCGGCCCGTCTCCCCTCTTCGATTACAAGGTTCACGGGCTCGGCCCCGGCCAGGAGTATGTGACCCTGGGTTGTGTCGAAGTGCATGTTGCCGGGTATCCTGTCGCCCTCGCTCACCAGCGAGCGCATGAGGAGATGCTCCGCGCCCCTGCCCTGGTGGGTGACCACCAGGTGATCGTAGCCCGTGGTGCGTCGGACCACCGAGGCCAGTCTCTCGAAGGAACGACTCCCGGCGTAAGCCTCATCCCCCCGCATCATCGCCGACCACTGTTCCTGGCTCATCGCCCCGGTCCCGCTATCGGTCAGGAGATCGACGTACACGTCGGACGAGTCCAGGTTGAAGAGGTTCAAACCGGCCTCGCGGATGGCCTCCTCCCTCCTCGATTCCTCGGGCAGGTGAATCGACTCCACCATCTTTATTCGATAGGGCTCTGCATATTCGTTTCTCGGTCGCAAGAAAATCCCCCCGTCAGGTGACGCTCCATCCCGGGTTTCCCGGGGATCGGATCCGTGGTTACAATAGGCATCTTACCGGGACTGCCCCCCGCCGCGAAAGTGGCCATCCCCATCCTACCTCTGGCGCTCGGGCCTCTGCTATAATGGCCGAAGGGACTTCGGTCCCAGCTTCGGACGGAGGGGATCTCGACTCATGTCAACCGATCGGCTTTCTGTGGCGGTAATAGGGCTCGGATTCATCGGCTTGCCCCTGGCCCTAAGCTACGCCCTCGAGGGGGCTGATGTCACCGGTGTCGACGTCAGCGAGGAACTGGTGCAACGCACCAACGCGGGCAGGACGGATCTGCAGGAATCCTTCGAATCATCCCCCATCGAGGACATTCTTCGCCGACAATTGGAAGCGGGTGGATTTCGCGCCACCACGGATTACTCGATGGCCGCGGCCAACGCGGACACCTACCTGGTCACCGTCGGCATACCCGTAAACGGGGGCAACGTGGATTACTCACCCCTGGAGTCTTGCGTCGAATCCCTGGGTCGAGTGCTCGCACCGGGCGATCTGGTGATACTCAGGAGTACCCTGGTGCCGGGAACGACCAGGAACTTGATCCTTCCAGCCCTGGAACGCGCCAGTGGACTGGCCGGCGGCAGGGATTTCTCCCTGGCCTACAGCTCCGAGAGGATAGCGGAGGGCAGAGCCTTCCAGGAGTTTCGAGACATGCCCCTGGCCGTGGGCGGCATCGATGAGGAGAGCACCCGTCGAGCCATCGCCGTCCTCTCCCGGGTCACCCGGGCGCAGGTCGTCTCCAGCGACATCGAGACCGTGGAAACCTCCAAGATACTGGAGAACCTGCAGCGCGACATA
>SLGS01000025.1 GCA_007136565.1 Clostridia bacterium
CTGCGGGGCAGAGGGTCTCGATTTCAAAAGTGCCTGATCGTCGCGCGGGAGAACCCGGATATACCGAGGCCATCGACCGGGTTCTCCCGCCCATATAGGTGATCGGATCCGATATCATCTTCACCCGCGCCCCTGTCGCCGACAGTGTGGCGGCTAAGCATGTCCAAAAAGCGGCCCCCGCGAAACCCATGAAGCCGGGTATTGGCAGGCAACAGAAGATCATCATTATCCACCCGGCGCCCGCACCCCCGCGGAACCGGGGGTGCGAAGCAGGTCGATGCTCAACTCGATGGCAGACCAGTGCCAATCCCCGCACCACGGGTGTGAGCGGGAAGGACGAGGATGCGCGGAGGTAGAAAAACCCCTCGTACGGAGGAAATCATGGACTCCAAGGGCATTCTACGCGTCAAGACCAGCGTGCCTCCGCAGCCCGGCGGATTGCTGCGACGCCCGCACATAGATAGATTGATGGATGAAGACCTCGTCGTGCATCGGGGATTCACCCGGCGCCTCACCCTGATCTCGGCACCCGCCGGCTCCGGTAAGACCAGTGCCGTCCGCGCGTGGCTGCGCGATGAAGATTATGCCATCGCCTGGTATTCCATCGATGAAGGTGACGATGATCCCACTCAATTCTGGCTTTACCTCGTTTCGGCACTGTCGATGCACTCCGAGTCGGTGGGCCGCAGTGCTCGAGACATCCTGTTATCCAACCATACCCTCGCAGGGCAACCGGAACCCGACACCCTCCTCTCTCCGCTGCTGAACGACCTCTTCTCGATGGATCATCGGATGATGCTGATCCTGGATGACTACCATCACATCCACGACCTCGCGATACAAACGGGTATGCAATTTTTCATCGAGAACCTCCCCCCCAATGTACACCTCGTGGTAATGACCCGTTCGGATCCCCCATGGCCGCTGTCCCGCTGGCGCGCCCGCGGGCAAATGATTGACCTCCGCATGGAAGATCTGCGCTTTTCCGCGGACGAAGTCCGCTCACTACTTTGCAGCAAACGGGGTTTCGCCCTCGACGACGCGCAGATCCAGGCACTTCACGCCAAGGCCGATGGCTGGATAACGGGACTGCACCTGGCGTCGCTGTCCCTGGCGCGCAGTGAAGACCCGGCATCCTTTGTCCGGGAATTCGCGGGAAGTGACCGCGACATATTCCTCTTCCTCAGCGAAGAAGTACTCGGCGTCCAGGACGAGGAACGTCTCGAGTTCCTCATGAAGACCTCCGTCTCCGATCACCTCTGCGCTTCCCTTTGCGATGCCATCGTGGGAAGTACAGGGAGTGGAGAGATCCTCGAAGGCATTCGCAGGGACAACCTATTCCTCACCCCCCTGGACAACAGGGGGCACTGGTACCGATACCACCCCCTGTTCGCGGATCTTCTGCGCTACACCCTGAAGCGCCGGCGAGCGGACATCGTTCCCTCCCTGCACACCAGGGCGGCCCGATGGTGGCAGAATCGCGGTGAATTCGCGGAGGCCGTAAGTCACTGGATCGAGGCGGGAGATCCGCGGACCCTCGCCGACGTCTTGGAGGATAACTTCGAGGAGATCCTGGGCTCTTGCGGTCCCGGCCCCATATTCCGGGGCCTCGACGCCATACCGGACGAGGTCCTCGCGGATCATCCGGAGCTGGCCATCCAAAAGGCATACTTTCGGCTCATCCACCGCGGTGGCGACGACGCCATGTACTACCTCGACCTGGCCGAGAGGGCGGTAGCCAACTCATCCCGCTCGACCCACCACGAAGGCCGCCTGGCCGCGGTGAGGACTTACTACCACATTTACGCAAATCGCCTGGACGAAGCCCTAAATAGTGCGGCCCAGTCCCTGCGGCACCTGTCGCCCTCGGACGTTTTCTGGACGACCAGCATCTCGGTGCTCTCGGGGGATATCCACCTTTTCGGCGGAAATCCCCGCCTCGCACGAAGCACCTACGCACCGGCGCATGAGAAAAACGTTGATGCGGGGAACCTAAACCTCTCCATAAGCACCGGATTCAAGTTGGCAACGAGCCTCTATCACTTGGGGCGGCGCCACGAAGCCGAACCGTTGGTGCGCAATCTATGGGACCAGGCACGAAGAGAAGGACTTGAAAGCCTACCCCGTGCGGGCCTATTGTTGGGACTGCTCGGAGAGATTCGACGAGAGGACGGGGCGATGGCCACCGCCGGCGAGGAACTGGAGCGGGGAATCTCCATCTCCCGTCCCGAAAAGCCCTCCTTCGCCTGGAACCTGCTCCACCGGGTTGCTTTGCAGTATTCCCGCCGAGAACACGCGGCCGCACTCGAAACCCTCGACGAAATCGACGCCGTCAACGACACCGTCGGAATGCCGGCTTTCATCACCTTCCGATCATCCTTTTGGCGAGCCCGGCTGCTTTGGGCCATGGGCGATCTAGATCGTGCGCTCTTCGCGCTTTCGGAGGCGGGAGTTAGTCCCGGCGAGGCGATGGTCGGGGGTAAAGAAACGGGCTTCCTCGTAATGGCCCGGATCCAACTCGACCGGGGCGAGGGAGACGACGCCCTGCAAAACCAACTTTGCCGGGTCAAGGATCTCGCCCGAAATGGTGGTGCAGCTACGACGCTGTTCGAGTGCCTGGTCCTCCTGGCCTCCTGGAGCGAGCTCCGAGACGACCTTCGCCTGGGAAACCCCTATCTTCTCGAGGCCCTGGAGGTCGCAAGAAGGAGCCGCTTCCATCAAACGATAGTAGATCGAGGAGATCTGTTGAAACGAAGACTAGAAGAAATAGATCCATCCCTCGTGCCGGCGCCATCCTCCGCCTATTTCCTGCGAGTGAAATCCCTTTTCCGGGCCGATGAATCCGCAATTGCCGATCCGGAATCATCCCCGGGGACACCGGATTCCGGCGCCGTCGAACCACTGACCGAGCGCGAGTTGGAAATCCTGGCGTTGCTCGCAGCCGGGGAATCCAATCCGAACATCGCCGGGTCGCTGCATCTGTCGGTCGGTACCGTGAAGTGGCACACCAGCAACATCTACGGAAAACTCGGGGTGAGGAATCGCACCGAGGCCAGTGTCAGGGCCCGGGAAGAGGGATTGATATCCCCACAGGAAGCCAACCAGTGATGGGAGTTTATCCTCGGATGAACGGGTATGGATATGCTAGCATCCGGGAACATGAGATCCCGGAGATGGCGTAAGTCTCCGCGGTTCCCCCCACGGGGAAGAGTGGATACTGATCGGGACGGAGCGGCGATGATAGTCACAACCAGCGGGCGCAATGCACCTCATTCCTTCTCGCATCTAATCCTTTGTTTTATCACGAGCGCCATTGCGCTATTCGCCCTCACCGGGGGCCTCGGCCCGACGGTGTCTGCACACCTCGGCACCATCCTGGTTCTAATCGGCGGGATACGGGCTGGCCTACCCACGGGCTTGGCAGTTGCCGGGGGATCCCTTGGTGGATATGCCTATTCCGCATTGTCTTTGGGATACTCCGCCGATCTCCTTTGGATCGTGGTCATCTCTTATCCCCTGGCCGCCGTGATATCCAGTCGAACGATCCAAAGAGATGTCGCCAGAGGTCCCTCTGAAATCGAGGACACGGATCATTCGAAGGACCGGCATGCGCACCACGAAGAGCCCCCCTTCGCGAGCGAGCGCGCCTTTCGAGCCCTGGTAGAAAACTCGCCGGATCTAATCACGCGCGTCGATGGAAACATGCGGCGACTGTACACCAATCCGCGGGTCAACGATTTCCTGGGTGTCGATCAGAATACGGCGATGGGCAAGACCAACGAAGAGATCGGTGTGCCCGAGTACATAACCTCGGAGTGGGAGGCGGGGATTCGACAGGTCTTCGCTTCGGGGAGGATCATGACGAGACAGTGGACGCCCGACCGCGAAAACGAGACCCCTTATTACTACGAGGTGCTCGCCCCCGAACTATCCGAAAACGGTGAGGTAATTTCCGTCCTGAGCATTTCCCGCGACATCACGGACCTCATCCAAGCCCAAAGAAAGCTCAAAGAGAACGAGGAGAAGTATCGGGTCTTGATGGAACAGTCGGCGGACATGTTCTATCTCCACGACCTCGATGGCAACATAGTAGACGTCAACGAGGCCGCCTCCAAGGGAACCGGTTACCCGCGGGAGGAACTGTTGAACATGACCGTTTTCGACCTCCATCCCGAGGGGCCCGACCCCGAGGCCATCCGAGCCCGTTGGCGCTCCTGGGAAGTGGACAGAACCCCGACCCTTATCGAACGTCGGCACCGAAAAAGTGACGGCCGCCTATTGGATGTTGAAGTCAGCACCAGCAAGGTCGCCTTCGGCGGGCAGGAGTATATCCTCGCCCTGGTCCGCGATATCACCGAACGCAAAGAGGCGGAACTATCCCTGCGATACCTGAGCTTCCACGATGGCCTGACGGGGCTTTACAACAGGAACTTCATCGAAGAGGAGATCGGACGCCTCTCCACCGCGAGACAGCTTCCCGTCAGCGTGATCATGGCGGACGTAAACGGTCTCAAGTTGGTCAACGATACCTACGGCCACGACCACGGCGATGAGCTCCTTCGGGGAGCCGCGGACATATTGAGATCGGCGTGCAGAGGAGAAGATATCGTTGCGCGGTGGGGCGGCGATGAATTCGTGATATTGCTCCCCCGAGCAGATCGCTTCGCGGCCGAGGCCGTGCGGAGGAGGATCCTGTCCACCTCCCAAGATCGAACAGTGGACAATATCCCGATTTCCTTGACCTCCGGCGTGGCCACCGAGGGGACCGACCCCGAGCGCATCCGCCAGGCCCTGGGCGAAGCGGAAGACGACATGTACAAGCACAAGCTCATCGAAAGCCGCAGCCAAAAGAGCGTGGTGGTCCACGCGCTGTTGGAAACCCTCTCCCAAAAGAGTTACGAGACCGAGAGGCACACTCGCCGCATGGGGCAATTCGCGCTGGGCATCGGCAACGCCCTGGGACTTTCCCAATCGGAGCTGAATCAATTGGTGTTATTGGTCCAACTGCACGACATCGGTAAGATCATCATCTCCGAGGAGATCCTGACCAAGCCCGGTCCCCTCACCGATACCCAGTGGCGAGTCATCAAGAAACACCCCGAGACGGGGTTCCGTATAGCCCGGGCTACCGAGGATTTCTCCCACGTCGCCGAGGATATATTGTCGCATCACGAGCGATGGGACGGTAACGGATACCCCAGGAGATTATCCCATGAAGAAATCCCCCTCCTGGCACGTATCGTCGCGGTCGCGGACGCATACGAGGTCATGACCAACGGCAGACCCTACAAGGACCCCATCTCCCACGATGAAGCCCTCGAGGAAATATCCCGCTGCTCGGGATCACAATTCGATCCCCGGATCGTCGAAGTGGCGATTAACGTAGAGAATCCCTCGGTGCCCTGACCGAGGTGCCCGAGACATTTCGAACGGAGTGGTAGCCCATTGGAGCCGACGATGAGATCGGAGAATCCGCGCCCCTTCGATAACTTGACGCGGCGGACCGCCCGGAGCCTCGTCCCTCGTTTGCTCGCAGTCGTGTTCGGCTTGTTCCTGCTGGGATACCTGGGACTGTCGGCGTATGCATACCTCGGCAGTTACTCCGCGGACCCCGAGTATCTAGAGGCCGCTCTCTCCAATCCAAGGGTGGAAGTGGGGGAACACCAGACGCACTTCGCCCTCACCCCCGACTCCCATGACCCCCGGGCACCGGCCCTCGTACTCTATCCAGGGGGGTTGGTCGCGCCCGAGGCCTATCTGTACCACGTCGGTGCCACAGCCGAGCGCCTGCAGGTGCAAGCCTTCGTAATCAAGCCTCCCTTCAACGCCGCGATCTTTTCCGTCGGCGCCGCCCGAAGGATCATGGACACCCACGGCCTGGATCGGATATGGCTCGGGGGACATTCCCTAGGGGGAATAGCCGCCGCCAGATATGCCCGGAGCCGCCCGAATGACTTGGAAGGTCTGCTGCTCTTGGCCTCCTATAGCGACGTGGACCTGTCCGGATTCGAGGGACGGGTGATCTCGATCATGGGAGAAGATGACGGGGTCATAGATCGGGAAAACTACGAAAGGGCCAAGCAAAACCTACCCCGGGGCAGCCTGCTACTGGAGATCGACGGCATGAATCACTCCGGCTTCGGCAAATACGGACAACAAAGGGGAGACGGACCGGGTGAACTGGACGGTCTCGAAGTGGTTTCCCTGATCGTCGATTCCATCGAGCCCGGTCGGTGAAATGCCCGTATAGGGCTCGCCGGGATGATTGTCACCGAGGATTTTAGCCCGCTACGCCTCTCCCGATTCCGCTTCCAGTGCCTCCAGGATACCCACGATTTCCTCGTTGGAAGGTATATCAGCCATGGAGTGACCGTAGTGAACGTAGCGAAGTATCCCGTCCTTGTCCACGATCATCTGAGCGGGTTGGCGCCCCAACTTGAAGAGGTTGACCTCCTGCCCATAGAGCTTTAGCACCCCGTGCTCGGGATCCGGCAGGCCCACGAAGGGCAAATCGTGTTCTTCCCAATAGCGCTGGAAATCTTCCGCCTTCTCAGGCCCCACAGATATCACTATGGCGTCGAGATCGGTGAACCTGTCGTTGTCCCGGCGCAACTGCGCCAGATGCCGTCGGCAGAAGGGTCAGGCAAAACCCCGGTTGAGGACCAGGATCACGTGCTTGACCCCTAGGAAGTGGGATAGTCGAACGGTGTCCCCCCGGTAATCGCGCAATTCAAAATCCGGCGCCGGCGTACTAAGTTCTACTTTCGCCATGTCCTTCTCCCTTCGCTTCCTTCACCAGGCGTCTCAGTGTGGCTTCAAACCGCCCATCGTCTCGCTGCACGCGCTTCTTGGGGCCGCCCGTCTTCCCCCCGGATCGCCGGTGTTTGGCCAGGGCCTCTCTTATCTCCAGCATTCCGTCCATCTGGTCCTCATCGTATTCGTGCCCCCGAGGGCTGACGCATGCGGCGCCACGGGCCAAGGCCATCGCGGCCAAACCCCAGTCCTGGGAAACGATGATATCCCGGGACCTCATCATGTTCATTATCTTGATGTCGGCGGCCTCGGGGCTGTCGTCCACCACTATGTGGTCGTCGGACTGGATATCGTGGTTGAAGCTGGCGACGGTAACCAGGGATACCTCCATCTCCCGGCCCACCGATGAACACATCTGCAGGACATTCCTCGGGCACGCATCGGCGTCCACGATAATCCTCGGGCCTCGCCGCCCTTCACCCGGGCAATCCATGGGTCCTTTGCTCATCACCGAGAGATGACCCGGGGTTCGTCGAAATCCTCACCGTGCATATCGGCCGTAACCCGTTCCATTCGCTGCGCACTGAGCGGTTTATCCGTCCGATCCCTGGGAGCGGAAACTATGCGATCAACTACATCCATGCCTTCTGCTACCTTACCGAAGGCGGCGTATTGCCCGTCGAGGTGGCTGGCACCCTCCACCACGATGAAGAACTGAGATCCCGCTGAATCCGGGTGTGCGGAGCGAGCCATCGATACCACGCCGCGCTCGTGTTCGAGGGGATTGCCCACACCGTTGCCGGCGAACTCTCCCTCGATGGAGTATCCGGGCCCACCCGTACCCCTGCCGTCGGGACAACCTCCCTGTATCATGAACCCGGGAATTATCCGGTGAAAGGTCAGGCCATCGTAGTACCCGGCATCGACCAGCGAGAGGAAGTTGTTCACCGTATTCGGCGCCGCTTCCGGGAAAAGTTCTATCTTTATGGTTCCGCCGTCTTCCATTCGAATGGTAATCTCGGGATTTTGCACAATTCCGCCTCCGATCGCGTGTCTTGGTATCCAACTGTCCATATCTTATCACGATCCGTTAACGGGGACCGAGGGTCATCCCCGGCGCGGCCACCATCGTCGATGCGCGATCGAAGGAGTGCCAATAATGCCACGCCTTGCGGGTTTTGCCCAACCCGTCGAGAACCCCGGAAGAACGTGCTAGAATCGTTTCGGCGGGTGTGCGAATCTGCACTGACCACCGCCACTTCATCCCTATTCGGGAGGCGACGACAATGCTGAGAGCGGGACGAAAGATCGCATTGGTGTTCACCTTGATATTGGTGGCCACCATCTTCTCCGGCTGTGGTGTGTTCGAGGACGTACTTCGAGCCTTCCAGGTGAGTGAAACCTGGACCGCAGAATACACTCTCGAAGCCGGCACCCCCATTACGTTATCCAATCGCGGGGGCACCGTGGACATCCGCCCGGCCTACAACTCTAACGTGCTCTCCCTGGAGGCAACCAAGAGGAGCTGGCTGCGCTCCGCGCTCGGGAACGTGGAGATCGTCATAGACCAAGAAGACGAGTTTACCGTCATCACGCAGCATGCCGAATCCTTCGCTTCTGCTTCCGTGGATTGGGTATTGAGGGTGCCGACGGAATTGCACGTCCGCGAGGTGACCAACGCGAACGGATATATCGAGGTCGTTGGATCGGTGGGCGATTTGTCGGTTCAGACCTCCAACGGCAATATCGTTCTCGTTCACGTGGAAGGATACATCGATGCAACCACATCCAACGGCAACGTCACCGTCTCTCACTGCACCGGTATCGATGGGATTAGGACGTCCAACGGTTCAATAGATGTCGACATCCCCTCCACTCGCCGGGATGTGTCCATAAGGACCAGCAACGGAAGCATTAGGGCACGCATCGCAAGGGATCTCGATGTCCGCGTAAGTGCCGAGACGTCCAACGGCTCGGTATCCTCTTCGGACGACCTCATCAGTATCGAGAACTCGTCTCGCACCTCCCTGACGGGCAACATGGGCGGCGGGGATCTTGGGCTGAACATCAGGAGTTCCAACGGAAGCATATCTTTGTCGCCGATGCGCCGATGATGGACGTGGTTCTCTCTCGCTCGTGATCCTCCTTCCATCGAGGCGCCGACGACTGCAATAACGCCGGGAGGGTTATCGAATGCTTCGCAGGTTTCTATTGGCAATCATGCTCGTCTGCATCGCTGTCGCGGTCCTCGGATGCGCCGCGGATGATCCGTCCATCGTTTTCGAGGGCGATCTCTATTCCGAAATCGAAGGCGACGCCGATCGCCGAGAATTGCGCTCCCACGAGAGTCGGCGATCCATATTCATCGAACCGAGCACCGACCCGGATTGGGATTACACAGTCGCGATAGACGACAAGGAATACAGGATAGAGGGTTCCCCGAACTCCTTCAGGGTGGAATTCCCCGACGGTCGTACCCTCACCCGAAACCACGGGAGTTCGACGAGCACCGGAAGTGCCGCACCGGGCACAGCGACCTCCTTCGAGGACTGGGATCGGGTGGATTCCATCGGAAAACTGGTTTACGGAGCTGCGTCCACCGAAGTCGAGCGGGGGGCGTGGACACCATCTCCAGCGGGTTTCATCCTCGTCGCCATGGGACTCTTACTGATCTTCAGACCGCGTTGGGCCTTCTTCTTGGACCTGGGATGGCGGGTCAAGGACGCCGAACCCTCCGACTTGTACCTGGCCGTGGCGAAGATCGGCGGTTGGGCGATGGTGATCGCCGGGGCCCTCCTCGGCTTCAGCTAGACCGTACCGACGTCCACCGGATACCGACTCAAGAGGTATCCGATCGAAATACGGTTAAGTCGCGCTGCCAAGAGCCCCCTCCCGACGAAACCACTTAAGTTTGACCGGGATTGGGCCGATAGTAACGGTTGAGTTCCCGGGGAGATCTAGCCAAATACCGAAAGGGAAGAAGCGAGGTGGAATCGATGAAAGCCGGCGTATTCATAGATGGCGCCTACTTGAGCCACATCCTCAAGGATCAATACAACCTCATGAAGATCAACCATCACAAGTTCGCCCGATGGGCGGCCCGGGGCTACGAACTCTTCCGCGCGTACTACTACGATTGCCTCCCCTACCAATCACCCGTCCCCACCGAGGAGGAGCAGCGACGCCTGGCCGCCACGCAACGGTTCTTCGATGCCCTCCGCAGCGGTGAGCGATTTACCGTTCGCGAGGGCACCTTCGAGTACCGCGGGCAAACGGCGGAAGGGGACCCCATATTCCAGCAAAAACGCGTCGACCTGCAGATGGGCCTGGATATCGCCACCCTAGTGGCCAAGAACCGAATTGATGCCATCGTCTTGGTCTCCGGTGATAGCGACTTCGTACCCGTGATCAACCTGGCTTTCGGGGAGGGCATCCTGTCGCGGCTGGTGCACGGAGCGAGCCACACCTACCACTCAGACCTTTGGCGGGCCTGCGATGAAAGGCTCGAAATGACCGAGGGAGAGCTCTCGCAACTCCTGTTATGATCTCCTCGCGCGGGGTAAGTAACTCTTATTCGGACGGACCGCAAGCCCCGGGAATGACGTAAACGGAGTTCGACACCCGAGGAGATGACGATGGAAGATAGATCTTCGCCCGCCAAAGACGCAAAGAACATCGGATGGCCCCTCATGTATTTATCTGCCGCGGGAGAGTTGGAGTGGATCAACGAGGCCGCGGGCGCTCTCCCCCCGGATACGCTCTCCTGGGCGCGCAATTGCGCGGACGGCCCCGACAATACATCCCCCGATACCATGACGAGCCCCGAGGGCCGCACCTGGCGTCGTAGGATATTTCCCGGCGACGGGGGAGCCTCCATCGTGCTGCTCGAAGACGTCCACGAAGGGATATCCGACCCGGGACAGACCGAGATCTCGGCCATCGAGTACAAGTTGCTGGTCGAATCCGCGGAGGCCATTCTCTGGAAATACGACATTACCTCGGACACCTGGTCCTACGTATCCCCCCAGACCAAGTCCATCCTGGGCTACGCACCCGAAGAGTGGACCGGCCTGGCCTTTTGGGCCAACAATATCCACTCCGAGGACAGGGAATGGGCCACGTTGTATTGCCAAGAGTGCACGGCCCTGGGGCAAGCCCACACCTTCGAATACCGGTTCCTCGCCAAGTCCGGACGAGTCGTCTGGTTACGCGACGTGGTCAGTGTAGAGATGGGAGATGACGGCCCCACGGCCTTGAGGGGGTTCATGATAGACATAACGGACAGGAAGATGGCCGAGCAACGCCTCGAGACCCTCAGTTTCAAAGACCAGCTGACCGGACTTTATAACAGGCGCTTCTTCGAAGAGGAAATCACTCGCCTGGACGTCGCTCGCCAGTTACCTTTGAGCATAGTGATGATCGACGTAAATGGCCTCAAGTTGGTCAACGACACCCTGGGACACGCCCGGGGCGACGATGTTCTCAGGCGAGTAGCCTCCACCCTCAGGGCGAGTTTCCGCGACGAAGACATCCTGGCTCGTTGGGGTGGCGATGAATTCGTCGCCCTACTGCCCGCCACGGATGCCCAAACCGCCGAGACCATTTGCGAAAGGATCCTGGGGATATTCCAAGAGGCCTACCTGGGGGATGAGGGCATTCCCATCTCGGTGGCCTTGGGCACCGCGGTAAAGGAGGAGGAGCATCAGAACATAGGCGACGTCCTTCGCGAATCGGAGGACTGGATGTATAAGAACAAGTTGGCCATAAGCACCAGTGCCCGAAGCGCCGTCCTGAGGGCGTTCTTGAACTCCCTGGGCGCCAAGAGCCACGAGACCGAAGAACACACCAGGCGGATGCAGGTAAGCGCTCGGGAGATGGGCGAACGCATAGGGCTAAGCTCTTCGGAGATCAACAGGCTTTCGCTATTGGTATCACTGCACGACATCGGCAAGATCGCCATTTCCGAGGGAATATTGAAGAAAGCCGGCCCCCTCAGCCCGGAGGAGTGGCGGGTCATGCGAAGACACCCAGAAGTCGGGTACAGGATCGCCTCGGCCACGGATGAATTCGCTTCCGTCGCCCGCGAAATACTGCACCACCACGAACGATGGGATGGCAGCGGCTATCCGTCGGGCCTGAAGTCCGAATCTATTCCGCTACTGTCGAGAATCGCCGCCATCGTGGATGCCTACGAGGCCATGACCAGTGACCGTCCGTATCGAAAGGCTTTGCCCCCGGAGGAATCCCTGGATCAAATCCGTGCTGCAGCCGGTGGCCAATTCGATCCGCACCTTTGCACCGTCTTCCTCGATTTGGTCGAAGAGGGGCGCATCCGTCGGGCAGAGTGAGGATCCCCCTCCCCATCTCTCTTCTCGTACCGGGGGATTTTTGGCACCTCGTTGGAATCGAAGGCAGGAATCGCTCGATCCAAACCCAAACACATCCGAAGGAGCGGGCCCGCGAAGACACACCGCCCGCGCAAGAGCTTCCAGTTCGAGCCGTCCTTTCCGGGGATGCGGGCGGATCGCACCCGAGCGAGCCATGTTCTAAGGAGAGGAAGACGGCTATGCTACATAAGCTGCAAAATCTACTCAAGCAAAGACACCGTGAACACGACGCCGATGTCGCAGAACCATCCGCAGAATCCGCGCCCGCCGAAGAACAACAGCCGGAAACCGAAGAGGCACCACCCACCGACGAAGAGCTCGTCGCCGATCTTTACGAGGAGCATTCGGAGGCTGTTGACGAAGAGAAGGCCGTCGCCGACCTCCTGGAATCGGTTCAGCAAATCCTCGAGGTTCGGCGGATTGCACTGGGACGCATCGAAGATCTCGAGGATCGCCTGGCCACATCGCAGGCCACGATTCGCTACGCCAACCGGGATCTCAAGTCGGCGCAGGAGGCCTTGGCCGAATCCCAGCGCAGAGTGGAAGAGTTCAGGGAGCGGCTGGCGTCAAAGAACGTACAGATCGATCAGCTGATGGAGGACTACAGGAACCTGCGGCGGGAGATGGAGGAGAAATCCGAAGCCCTCCAATCCATCCGCGACGTCGAGCGCGAAAAGCACCAAAAGATCCAGGCTCAGTCGGAAAAGGAGCGCGATGACCTCTCGAAGGCTCTAAAGAGAAGAGAGGAAAGAGTGTACGAACTCGAGGCGGAAAACACCAACCTCAAGGGTAAGATCGCCAGCATCAAAGAGGAGAACGACTACCTCATGGGCGTCGTCGATGACTTCACCAACCAGGTCGCTGCCTCGAAGTCGGAGAGGCTATCGAAGGTTGACGATTCTCGAGGAGACGACCGAGGAGAAGGCTGATGATCCACGAACGCAGATCCCCATACCCCCTCTGCGAGTTGAACTCCCTGATCGGCCGTGGATTGCGCAGATTCATGATGATCCGGGTCACCGGTGACGGGTTCGACCGCTCGATCCGCGTTCCCGTCCCGTACGCCACGTACTCCACCCTCGGGGCCGTCATGGACGAGTTCGGAGCGGAGTCGCGCTATCGCCTGTCCCTCAATTGCTCCTGGAATCCCAGCGTAGAATCGTACGTGGGCTCCGTTCGGGCGATAGATTCGATGGGCTCGCATATACGGTACTTCCCCTGCTCACAGGACCTCGCCCAAAGGATCGAGTGCCTTCGCAACAACAAGACACCTGAAGAATTGGAGTCGGAATCCTGCTACCCCGGCGTCCCGCTACCTCCCCTTCTCACTCCCGCCCGGGTATACCTGGCCACGGCGCTGCTGGTCGCTCTAATGACCGTGAGCGGTCTCCATGGGATAGGCTACGGCAGCGCATCGGCCCTCCCCGATGCCGCCGCGAGCCCGAACCCACCCGATCCCCAGGGCATCTCCGCCCACCGGTACGTCCCGGGGACCCATGCCACCGATACCACCTTGAGGGCATCCTTCGATGGCGAACCCGAATCCATCGCGGCGCAGGAATCGCCGGGAGATCCGGAAAGGGATGAGACTGCCATCGCCCGGGGCGTCGTGTCCGAATTGCCGCCCGGATACGTGGCTCTCACCTTCGACGACGGACCCTCTCGATACACCGAGAAGATCATCGATGTGATGGTCGCCGAAGATATCACGGGGACCTTCTTCTTCATAGGTCAACACGCCGTTGAAAAACCCGAAGCCGTGGAATACGCTCGAGAAAAGGGGATGTCAGTGGGCAACCATTCCTGGAGCCATCGTCGGTCCGATGTGCTCGAGGAGGACGAATTGCGCGACGAGGTAGCGGAAACCAACGCTCTATTGTCTTCGATCACCGGGGAATGCGTCGAGATTTATCGGCCACCCTATGGGATCGAGACCGCGAACCTGCGGGAACTCCTGGCCGACGAGGGCATGCTGGCGGTGATGTGGAATCGAGATCCCGAGGATTGGCGAGGCAGCGATGCTTCGAATACCATGGAGTACCTGCAAACACATCCATCCTCGGGGTGCATCTACCTGTTCCACGAAAATCGGTCGACGCTGGAGACCCTCCCGGACATAATCCGATACCTCAGGGACCAGGGGTTGGAGTTCGTCGTTTTCGACTAGGGGGAGAGCGCGTGCGGATGAAGGATCGAAGGGTTGGGATCTGCGCCCCACGACAACGCACTTCGCACCTCGTCCTAAATTCCGCCTCCGACTTCATGGTACAATGTATCCATTCGATTGAGGGTGATAAACGTGACCATTAATCTCCCGGCCGATGCCGGCGTGGTGGCAATCAGCCTTCGCACACCACTGATACTGCCCAGCGATGATATCAGGGATGTCGCCGTCGCAGCCACCGAGGAACTGGTGGAGGATGGAGACGTCATCTGCATTACCGAGTCGGTCGTGGCCCGATCCCAAAACCGCTACATAACCTGCGATCAGCTGGCCGCTGATATCCGGACGAAACTCGAATTGGAACCAGGCGATCGCCTCGGGGTCATCAGTCCCATAGTGAGCAGAAATCGGTTCGCCCTGATCCTGCGCGCCATAGCCCAAGCGACATCCGGAGGTCATGTCGTGGTTCAGCTTTCCATCCCCGACGATGAAGTCGGGAACAAGGTGATCGAAGAGGAGTTCGCCACCCAGCGATTGCGGCTGAAGAGCATCTACAACTCGTTGCACGAACTGCGGGGTAATACACCCCACATGAACGTACTCATCAGGGAAGTGTTGGCAGCGCTGAAGCTGCAAGAAATCGGATACGACGTTACCGCGATCCGCAAGATCACCGGTGAAGGTACGGGGGATCTGACCCTGAGGGATCAAGAGGGCAAGACCATAGTGGCCGAGGTTAGCTTCGAGAACCTGGCGAAGACCACCCAGCGGGCCGCGGAAATAAGGCGAGACGTCGGCGCAGATGTGGCCCTGGCCATCACGGTCGACTTGGAACGCCAAAAGCTCACCATCGTCGACGCCGATCTATTCAAACACTCGGGACCCGAGCACGCCATAGTGGCCGAGTTCCGCTATTCCGATCGGATCGCCTATTACCGGGATCCCAACTGCATCTACTCCGAAGAGGTCAAGGATCGCCATTTCTCCCACCCCATAACCGGCATGGATTATCCACGGATGTACCTCGACATGATACACAGCGAGGGGGCGAGCGGGGAGATCCTGCTTACGAACAATCCGCTGAAGATCTTCGAGCACGGCCTGGTGGACGGTGTCATCATAGGAGCTGTTCACAAGAGCCAGCAGCTTAAGGATCTCTTTACCTCCTTTGGGACGCGTACGCCCTTGCTCACCATCCGAGACCTCGGACCGGAGCCGTGGGGCGTCATCGGTTCCAATGCCTCGGACGTGGAAAAAGGCGTCCTGAAACTGCTCCCGGACAATGCCGATGAAACCGCCGACGCCATACGCAAAAGCATCCTGGAGCAAACGGGTAAGGATGTGGAAGTACTCATATTCGGTGACGGGGCCTACAAGGATCCGGACACCGGAATATA
>SLGS01000111.1 GCA_007136565.1 Clostridia bacterium
GGCCACGCGGATCCGGGTGGCACCCGAGATGGTCCGCTGAGGGCAAACCACATCGGGTGGTGTCCGATCCTCACCGAACACCACCCGATAATTGCCCCGATAGACCCCCTCACCCGCCGCGGGTCACCAAGCTTCGCCGCGGATTATCTTGTCCGCGGTCAATTGCCCCGAAAGCGAAACCATGGGCATTCCCCCGCCCGGGTTCACCGAACCACCCACGAAATAGAGGTTGGAGTATAATTCGCTTCGCTTGGGCGCCTTGAACCCCTTGTTCTTCTCCCTGTCCGATACGACACCGTAGATGGATCCCCGGTTCGATAAGTACATGTCCCGTATATCCTCGGGCCACCAGACATCCCGATAGATCGTGTGCTCTCGAAGTCTCTCGAGGCCCATGCTCTCCAACTTATCCAAGACGATACCTTCGAAACGGAACTTGTCCTCATCGCTCAGGGGGGCGTCCCCCATGTACGGTATGTGGGGGAGGATCTTGATGTTCTCACAGCCCGGCGGAGCGGTGGTCGGATCCGTCCTAGAGGTCGCGACCAAATAGATCGTCGGGTCCCCCGGAAGCCGATGATCCTCGAAAATGGTCTTGAAGTGCTCCTTGGGATCCCGGGAGAAGAAGAAGTTGTGGTGCGCCAAATGGGGGTACTCGCGATCCACTCCCAGGTGGAGCACGAACCCCGAGCAACTGGGCTCGAAGGCGCGATAATCCTCCAATACCCCCGGGGTTTCACGGGTTACCTCCCGGTAAAAGGGGATTACCTCCATGTTGGATACGAAGATGTCGGCGCGGTAAACCCGACCCTCGGCGGACTTCACGGAAGTCAGCGCTTCGCCGCTCCCATCGGCTTCGACAATGGTTTCGTCGAAGATGAACTCCACCCCGATCTCCTCGGCCAGCCGGTGGATACCCCGGGCGAGTCGATACATCCCGCCGGGGACATACCAAAGCCCGAACTCGTTTTGTATGTAGGGGAGGAGATTCAAGACTGCCGGCGCCCGGTAGGGCGATGACCCCACGTACTTGATGAAGAAATTCATGATGTCTCGCAGGTAGGGGTTCTCGATGTACCGAGACACCACGTCATTCATCGTCGAAAATATGTCGAAGCCGCGGAGGGCCTTCACGAGGCCGTAATGGCCGATTACTTCCGGCATGGTATCGAGGCCGACCTCGAAATATCCTTCGTTGGCCATGGTGTACATGCGCTCACCGTAGCGGAGGTAGTCCCGCAATTGGGCGAGGTCGCCTTCACCCACGGCGCCGTTGGCTTCCACCATGGATTCCATGTCGGAGAGCAAGTCCACGACCTCTCCATCCTCGAAGAATGATCGCCACTCCAGGGGCAACCGCTGAATCTCGACGTAGTCCGAGAAGCGCCTCCCGGCGCGCTCGAACAACCTTTCGAAGATGTGGGGCATGGTGAGGATCGACGGTCCGAGGTCAAATCGAAAACCCTCGTCTTCCAGTTGGTTCAACTTCCCGCCGAAATGGGAGTTTTTCTCCACCACTCGAACATCGTACCCCGCCGCGCGGAGACTGATGGCCCCCGAGAGCCCGCCGAGTCCCGCACCGATTACGACCGCAGATTTCTCACCCACGATATCACCTCCACGTGTTTTCCCATCTAGTATATGTAGGGGAGCAAGCGATACCTGCTCCTCATCCATTCGCTGTAGGTATGCCCGAGAGTCCGAACCAGGTGTGCCTCTTCGATGGAGATACGCCGATGCAGGGCGGGCAGGAATACCACCGAGCCGACGATCAGCCCCCCGATGCTACCCAGGAACACGGGCACTCCCAGGACCAGGAGTGCCAAACCGAGGTACAGGGGATGCCGCAATACGCTGTAGGGACCTTCGCCGACCAGGCGTTGATCCTCGCTGACCGTAACACCGCGCGTGAAATAACGACCCAGCAGGTACGAACACCAGTATCTGAGGATGATGCCCACGACGTACATCGATATGCCGATGATCCTAGCCGGTGCGAGGGCAGCCCCGGGCAAACCAGCGATTCCCACCCAGGTGAGGGCAATGCTCGACGCTATCGTGATCACTACCGCGCGAAGGATGAGTCGATAGCTGCCTTCCCCCGGTCCATCGGAATGCTCACCCGAGGGGAACACGCGAAACTCCAGGATCCAAAGGACGGTAATCAAAGCGAACAGGGCATTGGGCCAGTTCAATTCGAAAAGGTGCATCATCTCATCGCAACCCCCTTTGTGCAAATCGCTGCAGCAGGGACCACGCCTCGGAAGCCTTATCCCGAAGGGAGCCGGCACCGAACCTCAGGTGAATGTACTTCATCAGGTCCTCGTAGGTCTCGGGGGTAAAGGGGAACCAGTTGATCTCCTTGGATCGGCGCCCACTTTGGACGGAAACCGATCGCGTGTGGGAGAAATTCTTCAGGCCTTCTGGCCCATGATATCTCCCGAAACCGCTGTGCTTCACCCCGCCGAAGGGCAAATCGGGAGAGCCGATGTTCTTCACCGCGTCGTTTACGCTAACGTTTCCCACCCGAAGCTGTCGTGCGACCTTTCCGGCCCGCTCGAGGTCGCGGCTCCAAACGCTGGCGTTCAAACCGAAATCGCTGTCGTTGGCCAACCTAACCGCTTCGGAGTCGTCCGCGAAGGCCATGATCGGCATGATGGGACCGAAGGTTTCCCGGGTCATCACGTCCATGGAGTGGTCAACACCGGTCAATACGCACGGGAGGGATTCGGGTGATCGGGAACTCTCGCCACCTCCAGCCCCCGCCACCTGGGCGACTTCCGCCCCCCGATCCAGGGCGTCGTCGATATGCTGTCGAACGCGCTCCGCACCCTCCGGATGGGTCAGCGGTCCCACGTCTCCATCGTATCCTTCATCCACGCGCAATCGGGCGGTTTCTTTTCGGACCAGTTCGACGAACCGCTGGACAACGGATTCTTGAACGTAAATCCTCTCTGCACTGACGCAAAGCTGTCCCGTGTTCGCGAAGCTGGCGTACACGGCCCCCGCTGCGGCGCGCTCGAGATTCGCATCATCCAGGACGATGAAGGCATCCTTACCTCCGAGTTCGAGGATCAGGGGGGTTAGGTTTTCCGAGGCCGACCTCATGATCCGCTTGCCCGTTGCCACGCTGCCGGTGAAAAAAATCATATCGGGTCCGGCGGCTATCAGCGACTCCCCGACTTCGCCGGGGCCGTGGACCACCTCGACGAGGCCCCGGGGCAGATCCGTAACCGAGCCGAGCAACTCATCGATGGCATCTCCGACCATGGGGCTTATCTCGGAGGGTTTCAGGACCACACCGTTGCCGGCGGCCAGGGCCGTTACGGTGGGAATCATGGACAGTTGGAAGGGATAGTTCCAGGGGGCTATCACTCCCACCACCCCGACGGGGAAGTACTCTACCCAGGCCCTCGATCCGAATCCCGCTGAGGATTTTCTCGGATCCTTCCCGAGAATCGACTCGAGATTATCTTCGTAGTACCGGATCAGATCCAGGGTTGGGTAAATGTCGGACATCAATGCCTCCAGCCTCACCTTGCCGGTATCGCGGCAAATGATGTCCACTAATCGGGGTGTATCGTCCACGATGGATCTCCGCAGGGAGGCCAAAGCCCGCACTCTCTGGCGAAAAGGGCGTTCTCGCCAGGATTCGAAGGCCCGCCGGGATGAGCGGAGCGCTTCCTCCACCCTCGTCGGAGAGGCTATCTCGTATTCTCCGATCCGCTGGCCGTTGGAAGGATCGTAGTTGAAAAAGGTCCCGGGTTTCGACATTTCCTCCTCGACTTTCCCCCCGACCCCGGCTACCCCGGGGCCGCACACCCCACCGCAAGTCGGCGCGGGACACCGTCACGTGGGATAGTCTACCCACTTCAGAGCTCTAAATACCCTCGGATTGGACGGTTTGATCCGGCCCCGAGTCCCGGGCTCTTCCTTCGTCGTTGGCGCCAAAAAGGGCGGATGCACCCCAGACCTCGAATTCACGGTACCCGACGGCCACCGCTCCCCGGCGAGCGTGGAGCCCCTCGCTCAATCCATGGCGATGGCCCGTCGGATGGTGTCACTCGATGGTGAGACCCATTATCCTCACCGGCGACACCGATGGCGACACTACCGGCTGCTTTCCCGGATGATGATGTCCCTTTGGGCGTAGGAGTCGAGCAATTCTTCGAACAGGGGAATATCTGCTCCCAGCCTCTCGGGCTCCACCACACCCGTTTGGGAAATCCTGTCTCGGTGGATCATCGGTGCGAGGATCGAACCGGTGTACCCGGTAGTCCTGCCCATGCTCAAGACCCCGGATTCCATGTCCTTGTAGTCCACCATGTCGTAGGCGTATA
>SLGS01000150.1 GCA_007136565.1 Clostridia bacterium
CCGATGACGGCGTACGATCCCTTCCCCAACCCGGTGTCCCAAAAGAGTTCCTGTATATCGCGGAGACGGCATTTGGAACCGTTGAGGAAATACTCGCTGCGCCCATCTCGATCGAGCCTTCGCGTAACGGATACCTCCGTGGGTAGTTCGGGATGGGTTCCGTCATTCTCGAAATAGGCCGTTACCTGGGCTATGTTTAGGCGACGGCGCGTGGCCGTCCCCGAAAAGATGATGTCTTCCATCCTACCGGACCGCAGCATGGTGGGACTTTGCTCGCCGAGGACCCAGCGGAAGGCGTCGACGATATTGCTCTTGCCGCTACCGTTGGGCCCCACGACCCCGGTCAGGGTCTCGGGAAATTCCAGTATGGTGGATCGAGCGAAGGATTTGAAACCCGATATTTCCAGTTGGTTGAGGCGCATTCCTCTCCCCTTTTCGCACGAATGGGCCTGTCCGCGCGGACCCCTGCGAGGACAGGCCGAACGAGTGCCTTCGGGACTAGATAAGATCCCCTCCCAAGCGTCCGGCGGAATCGAACCCACAATCCCACTTATAGACCCATCTTCCCCCCGCGGTCAACGTTGGCCTACGACGAACTTAATTGCCGTCCTTTCTTCTCCGTCGATTGCTATTTCGACGAACGCCGGGATGGCGACCAAATCGATTCCGTTCGGTGCGACGAAACCCCGGGCTATGGCGATGGCCTTCACTGCCTGGTTGACTGCGCTGGCGCCGACGGCCTGAATCTCAACCGATCCCTCCGAGCGAATCACGGCGGACAACGCACCGGCCACCGATTTCGGTTTCGAATTGGATGAGACGCGAAGCATCTCCAAGTGACTCAGTCCCTTCCTCGGGGGAAGAAGGCCCAAAAGCACTGCTTGGATAATTCGAGACTGCCCGGTTAGTTCCTTCAGGGGGACTCCAGGCGCATCAACGCCTGCATGGCCGCCCGCTCTTCCGCCCGCCGTTTACTCCGCCCTCGGCCCCGGGCGAGGAATCGGTCGTCCAGGTACACTTCGACCGTGAACCGGGGGTCGTGATCGGGTCCATCGCGCTCGACCACATCGTAGCGCAGCACGGGCGGTCCCTCCATGGACTTAACCGCCCTGTCCAGGGCTGACTTGGGGTCGGGGCTCGAAGCCCCCTCGGGCGCGTTGCCGAGGGCATCGGCGAGGGTATGTCGAACGAATCTCGATGCACATTTCAAACCGCATGACAGGTGGATCGCAGCCACCAGCGCTTCGAAGGCATCTGCCAGCACGGACTCCTTTGCGCGACCGCCCGAGGCGATCTCCCCTCGACCCAATCGCAATTGGTCCCCGAGATCCATTTCCGCTGCTGCGGCGGCGAGGGTCTCGGCACGCACCACCGAGGATCGCATGGATGAGAGAGTCCCCTCGTCGACACCGGGAAACTTATCGAAAAGGTATTCGCTGACTACCATCCCGAGGACGGCATCACCCAAGAACTCCATGCGTTCGTTGGAAGGACCCTCACCGGGGTGCTCGTTGACGTACGAGCTGTGGGTGAGGGCCCTCTCCAGGAGGTGTGTGCACACCCCTAAATCCATGGCGTCGAGGAGCTCGTGCAGCTGCATCTACTCGAAACGTCCCCACACCAGGCTGGCATTCTGCCCGCCGAAGCCGAAGGAGTTGGTCAGGGCCACGTCGATTCGCCCTTCCCGGGAATCCCCGGTGACGTGGTCGAGATCGCATTCCTCGTCCGGGTTATCGAGGTTGAGCGTCGGAGGAATGATGCCATCCCTTATGGACATCAGGCAAACGGCGCTTTCCAGAGCTCCGGCTGCGCCTAGGAGATGTCCCGTGGATGCCTTGGTTGCGCTCACGGGGATGGAGCGAGCCGCATGGCCAAACACGGTGTTGATGGCCCGCGCTTCGGCTAAATCTCCCACCGGGGTCCCGGTTCCGTGGGCATTGATGTAGTGAACATCGCTCGGGTTCAGTCCGGAGTCATCGAGGGCGGCTATCATCGATCGTGCGCCCCCTTCACCGTCGGGAGGCGGTGCCGTGATGTGGTGGGCATCACTCGATGCACCGTAACCCAGGATTTCGCCCAGGATCTTAGCACCCCGCGACTTCGCGTTTTCCAGGCTTTCCAAAACCAATATGGTGGATCCCTCGGCGATGACGAACCCATCCCTGTCCCGATCGAAGGGCCGCGAGGCGGCGGTGGGATCATCATTCCTGGTGGATAGAGCCTTCATCGCCGAAAAACCCGCTATGCAAAGCGGCACGATCCCCGACTCCGTTCCGCCGGTGATCATGACGTCGGCATCGCCCCGCTGCAGGTAGCGATAGGCTTCTCCGATGGCGTGGGCCGATGCGGCGCAGGCGGTGGTCAGGGTTATGTTCGGCCCCTTGACGCCGAACTGGATCCCGAGATGCCCCGCAGCCATGTTGGAGATCATCATGGGTATACAGAAGGGGCTGACCCTAGATGCACCCTTCTTGTTGAAGACCTCCAGATGCTCGACGAGGGAGGTTACCCCCCCTTGGCCGGTCCCCAGGGCAACCCCCACGCGGTTGGGATCTGTCACTTCGAGATCGAGCCCCGATTCTTGCACCGCCTGGGTCGCCGCCGCAACGGCGTATTGGTTACAGGGATCCATGCGGCGAGCTTCCTTGCGATCGAGGTATCGCGTGACCTCGAAGTCACGCACCTCCGCGGCGATCTTGACGGGCAGGTCCGTCGAGTCGAACTTGCCGATAGGTCCCACGCCGGAACGGCCTGCGATCATATTTTCCCAGAAGGTCGACGAGTCCAGTCCCAGGGGACTGATGATCCCGATACCCGTTACGACAACTCTCCTACTCATGGCATCTCAGCTCCAGCCAAGGTTACTAGATATTCTCCGCGACGTAGTCGACTGCATCTCCTACGCTGACGATGTTCTCTACGTCTTCGTCGGGAATGTTGATGTCGAATTCCTCTTCCATCGACATGATGAGTTCAACGAGGTCCAGGGAGTCCGCGCCGAGGTCGGCGGCGAATTCCGCCTTCTCGTCGATTTCTCCGTCTTCGACTCCCAGCTGGTCCACTAGCATTTCCTTGATCTTTTCTAGAATTTGATTCTTCTCCACTGTTAACACCTCCGATTTGTTTTCGATTCGATCATACTATCGCCCGGGAATCATAGACCGATCCCGAGTCCGCCGTCCACCACGATCACTTCACCGGTGATGAAGGAGCTCGCGGAGGAGGCGAGGAAGGCCACGACCGAGGCGATTTCGCCGGGTTCTCCCGGTCGGCCGAGGGCCGTGGACGATACCACCCTATCCATCCATTCCGAGGACATATTCGCCGTCATATCCGTTTGGACAAAACCCGGGGCAACAGCGTTCACGCGGATACCCCGCGAGCCGACTTCGCAAGCCAGGCTCTTGGTGAAGCCCACGATCCCCGCCTTGGAGGCGGCGTAATTGGTCTGCCCGCTATTGCCGAGCATACCTACGATCGACGAGAGATTGACGATGGAGCCGCTCCTCATCTTCATCATTGGTCTTAACGCCCGCTGCGTCACGTGAAAGGTGCCGGTAAGGTTGACTTCGATGACCCTGTTCCAGGCCTCGGCTTTCATGCGCATGAATAGACCGTCGTCGGTCAATCCCGCGTTGTTGACCAGGATCTCCGCGGGCCCGAGTCGATCCTCGACGATCTCAAAGGCCGCCCGAACCGATTCCGGATCGGCTATCTCCATGGGGACGGCGATGGCCATTCCCCCGGCCTCATCGATTTCTTCCACCATCCTCGCGGCCTCGGATGCCCCGGACCTGTAAGTAAGCGCGACCCTGGCCCCCAGCGACGCAAGGCGTCGGGATACGGCGGCGCCGATCCCCTTGGAACCGCCCGTGATCAGGGCAACCTTGTTCTCGAGGTCGATCACAGCGAGTTCACCACACCTTCGACATCCGACGGCGTTTCTACGTGTAATCCCTTGGCCTTCCGATGGATTCGGCGCAGGAATCCGGTCAGTGTATCCTTGGGCCCGATTTCTACGAATGCATCGACGCCCTCATCGAGCATCAGTCGGACGGATTCTTCCCACCTCACCGGAGAAGTCATCTGCTCCAGCAGAGATGCCTTGATATCACCGGGGGAAGAGAGGGGTTCTACCCTGGCGTTCGAGATCACGGGAAATCGACTCCAGTTGAAACTGACTTCCTCCATGGCCTCGGCCAGGCGTTCGCGGGCGGGGGCCATGAGATCCGAATGGAAGGGAGCGCTGACAGGAAGTATTACGGCGCGCCTGGCGCCCGAATCCCGGGCGATCTCGCACGCCCGTTCGACGGCGTCCAGGTGACC
>SLGS01000057.1 GCA_007136565.1 Clostridia bacterium
CCCGGGGGAAATCCATGACGAGTGAGGAACTGGCCGCGGGGGTCGTGGTGGTGGATAGGGATCCGCCATCGGGCCCCCGTTTTCTCGTGATCCTCGATCGCTTCGGGCGCTGGGCACTTCCCAAGGGGCACCTGGATCCCGGGGAGACCGCCGTCGAGGCGGCCGAACGCGAGGTTCTCGAGGAGACGGGCGTTCGGACCAGGGCGGGGGAGAAGATAGGCACGATTAGGTATTCCTTTTGGCGGGGAGGGCTCCTGCGTCGAAAGCGGGTGGACTATTACCTCGGCGATTATCTCGGGGGTGATGTGCGCCCCGCTCCCGGGGAGGTGGCCCGGGTTCGCTGGGTGGGACCCGATGAGTTCCTGGACTCCGTCGATTACCCCGGGAACCGCCCGATATACCTGGCTGCCCTGGACATGGTAACGCGTGCCGAGCTGGAGAAAGGGCGAACCCGGTGAACCGAGTCCGCCCCTGTCGGGATGGCGAGATTTGAACTCGCGACCTCCGCGTCCCGAACGCGGCGCCCTGCCAAACTGGGCCACATCCCGTAACCCGTCGCCCCTGCGACGGCACAACTAATTCTACCGGGGGATTCCCCCGCAGTCAACGAGAGCCCGTAACGAGGGAGAGGGGGCTGGTTTTTCTGCTGGCAGTAGTGATTAGGACCCTGGTCAGTTTCCTGGTGGGCATCGGGTGCATAATGATGGTTCGATCCGATTGGTTCACGAGGCGTATGGAGGAGAAGTACGCCGAATTCGACGACGCTCCCAGGAGGATAGGGAAACTGCAGCGCGATTGGGCCATAATCGGGGTCTTTTGGATCCTGTTCGGGCTGGCGCAGATAATCATCTTCTATTGATCGTACGCATCGGTTGGGGGGAATAGCGACTTGGGATTGAGGAGGTTGGCGGGTTCCATCGCCGGTAAAGTCGCCATCGCCGCGTTGCGGCGCGTGGGTCGGGCGGCCACCACTGCGCCCGGTAGGGTGGTGTTGGGCCTGGACCCGGATTTCATCGGTAGTGTCACGGGCGATGCTCGCCGCGTTCGCACGGCGGTTACCGGCACCAATGGGAAGACCACCACGGCGGCCCTGATGGAGTCTTGCATGAGGGCGTCGGGGTGGTCGGTGGTCCGAAACTCCAGCGGGGCGAACATGCTGCCGGGTATAGCATCGGCCCTGGTCGAGCGCGTAACCGCGGCGGGACGGATCGACGTGGACGCCGTCGTGGCCGAGGTAGACGAGGCCACGGTCCCGGGGTTGGTCCGGGCCATGGCGGTGGATGTCTTCGTGGTGACCAACTTCTTTCGAGATCAGTTGGACCGCTACGGCGAGATGGATAGGACCGTCGCCTACGTCCGGCGGGGCCTCGAGAACTTCGGGGGGAGCACATGCCTAAACGCCGACGACCCCCTGGTTGCTGATCTCGCCCCCTCCGTCAAGGCGGATAGCACGGTGTTTTTCGGGATCGATCCCCTGGTGGATGACGACGAGGGGACGGATGTCGAATTGGCGGCGGGGGTGGATACCCAGTTTTGCCCGCGCTGCGGGGGGCGTTTCGTTTACACTCATCGCGTTTACGGCCATCTGGGGGACTACCATTGCCCCGATTGCGGCTGGTCCCGACCACGACGGCACGTGGTGGGGCGGGAACTACCGGGTAAGGGCACGGGAGTGGCATTGGAGATCTCCTTTGCCCGCGGGGAGAGCATCGAGGTGAACCTGGCCATTCCGGGGATTTACAATGCGTACAACGCCGTGGCTGCGGCGGCGGGTGCCCACGCTTCGGGAGTAGGGCTCGACGATATTCGCGTCGGCCTGGAGGGTTTCTCGGGAGCCTTCGGTCGCATGGAGGTGTTGGATATCGGGGGCCGCGAACTGGTCCTCGCGCTTTCGAAAAACCCCGTGGGATTCGACCAGATCCTGGGAGCGGTGGTGAGCGATGATGAGGCCGCCGCCGTCGTATTGGGTATCAACGACGGTCATGCAGACGGACGGGATATCTCGTGGCTTTGGGACGTGGACTTCGAGATGTTGTGCAAACGTCCCGACATTCGAGTCTCTTGCGCCGGTTCCAGGGCGGAGGACATGGCCGTGAGGTTGAAATACGGAGGAATACCGGCGGAGGGCCTGCGGGTAGAGGGGGACCTGGCCTCCTCGGTGGATGCCGCCCTCGAGGGGGTGGTGGAGGGGCGACGCGTTTACGCGTTACTCACCTATACCGCCCTCCTTCAATTGAGATCGGGACTTCAGCGGCGTGGCCTCGTCCGGGAGATGTGGAGGGGATGATTGCGTGAAGCTGGTCTTGGGACACCTTTACCCGGATCTGATGAACCTATACGGGGATCGGGGTAACTTTATAGCCTTGCAGAAGCGGTGCGAATGGCGCGGCATCGATGTCGATCTTAGGCGCGTCACCGTGGGGGACGACGTGAACTTCGCCGATTTCGACATCGTATTCGTGGGGGGCGGTCAGGATCGGGAGCAGGAGATAGTGTGGTCGGACCTGGGCCGTCATCGCGACGATCTGGCGCGGGCCGTGGAGGACGATGTTGTGGTCTTGGCGGTTTGCGGGGGATATCAACTACTGGGACACTACTACCTGACCCCCGGCGGGAGGAAGATCGCCGGCCTGGGTATCCTGGATCTTCACACCGAGTCCCATTCCTCGAGGTTGGTCGGTAACGTCGTTTGCCGATCGGAGTATCTCCCCGCTCCCGGGACGTTAGTGGGCTTTGAAAACCACGGTGGGAGGACGCACCTGGGACCCGGCGTGGCGCCCCTGGCCAGGATGGTAAAAGGACACGGCAACAACGGTCGGGACGGCACCGAGGGCGCCGTCTATCGGAACGTCTTCGGCACCTACCTTCACGGTTCGCTCCTGCCGAAGAACCCCCACTTCGCCGACGTACTCATCGCGCGGGCCCTCCAGCGACACCACCCGGGAGCGGAGCTAGAACCCCTCGGGGATGCCCTGGAATGGCGGGCGCATCGGGCGGCGGCGGCCCTGGCCGGGGTTCGCGGGTAATCCAACGAGGGGTCAAATCACACCTATCAGGCTCCAATATCCGATCTGGAACGCCACCACGATGGCGGTGATCGCCGTGAGGGCCGGGAAGAATTTCAGGGTCTCGCGGGTGTCGAATCCGCCCGTTTTGCCCACGCCGACCAGGATCATCAGGTTGTGGTAGGGTAGGGCCACACCCATCACCGATGTGGTCAGGATGAGCATGGCCGGTACCATGGGATTTATCCCAAGGCTCGAGGCCAATGCGACCATGGGTGGTGCCAGCATGGAGAGTGTCACCAGTACGCTTCCGAAGAGCAGGTGGACCAGGTATCCGGCCAGGGCCACCACCAATAGCACTACCACGGTGGAGTTGCCCGCCAGGTCGGGGATGAAGGTCGCTACCATCCAATCGGAGAGGCCGGTGACCTGCCCGACGGTTCCCAGGGCCAGCGCCCCGGTGCCGAACATCAGCGCCGACCAATCCACCCCACCGGTTATGTCGTCGCCCCCCAGGACATCCCCGATCCAGGGGAGGGCCAGGCCCACCGCCACGCCCAGGGAGACCCAACCGGCGTGTATACCGTGTATCGAGTCCGTCATCCACATGGCCAGGGCCATGAGGGTCCAGGCCATGGTCTTGATTTCACCGGGCGACAGTTTGCCCATGCCGTGCAGCTCGTCCCGAAGGTGATCGATGGGGAGCTCCAGTTCGCCCGAACCGGGGAACACCAGCAGGTGGGCGATGGCCATGAGTCCTGCGGCCAGGAGTCCCGGCAGGAACATCATCTGGAGCCAGCCCATCCAGGAGATCCCGCCGGCGAAGGCGGCGGTAACGGGGTTGAGGACTGCCTCGGAGGTGAGGAACAAGAGCGAGGCCGGCATCGACGCTGCGAATACGGCGTAGCCCAGGGCCCGCGCCGTGGGGCGGGGTATGCCCGAGCGGGCGATGATTTCCCTTACCAGGGCCATGATGATGAAGGCCCGGGGGAACGGGATTGGGACGATCACGGCCAGGAGGGCGTTTAGCACGTATATCATCAGGAGCAGCTGGGTATGGGTCCTGACCCGATGGATCATGAGAAATAGTGCCAGCCGCCGGGCCAACCCGGATTCACTCACGGCCTGTGCTATGAGGAATGCCCCTATCATGAGCCAGGCCAAAGGACCGGTCCAGTAGCTGAACACATCCTCGGGGGCGGCGGTGTTGGTGGTAATGAAGAAGACGACCAGGAGCATGGCGGTGTAGGCCGGGGGGACAACCTGGAAGGCCCACCAGGTCACCGCGGCCAGCATCGCCGTC
>SLGS01000167.1 GCA_007136565.1 Clostridia bacterium
AACCGATCCATTTGCGCCGCGGGGAGCGGAAAGGTCCCCGACATGTCGATGGGATTTTGCGTGGCCACGGTCATGAAGGGTCGGGGCACGGGACGGGTTACACCCGACACCGTCACCTGGCGTTCCTGCATGCACTCGAGGAGGGCGGACTGTGTCCTGGGAGTGGCTCGATTGATCTCGTCCGCGAGGAGTAGGTTCGTGAAGACGGGCCCGGCTTCGAATTCGAAGGACCTCGTTTCCGGGTTGAAAACGTTGACGCCGGTTACATCCGACGGCAGGAGGTCGGGGGTAAACTGTATCCGCCCGAAGGCGAGGCCCGAGACCCTGGCCAGGGTCTTGGCCATCAGCGTTTTACCGACTCCCGGGACGTCTTCCAACAAGACGTGTCCTTCGGATAAGAGGGCGACCAGTAGCATGTCCACGGGTGCATCGTAGCCGACGACCACCTCGGCTATGGTATCCCGAATTCTTTCGAGCATCCTGGTGTTTTCGGTCAAGAGAGAATGACACCACCTTCGCCGGGTTATTGTAGATGCTCCCTTCTTCCCGTTACTACACCCGTTTCCTCCCCGGAACCGCCGGAGGCAGGGGCGAGGGTTCCATCTCTCCGGGGAGGAAAAGACCACGGGCTTGGGCAATACATGGATTTACGAGCTTCGCAGTTTGGTGGCATCCTTCGAAGCTTGCGAAAGGGTGAAATCCATGATCGATCTGGCCAATTTCCAAGAGGCGGCGGCGGACCTGGCCGGGGTCCTAAATCCGACGCCCATGCAGTTTTCGCGCACGTTCAGCAATTTCACCGGGCACGAGGTATGGGTCAAGCCCGAGAACCTCCAAAAGACCGGTTCTTTCAAGATCCGGGGTGCCTTCACCAAGATGGCACGACTCGGGGAGCGGGAGAGATCCCTGGGAGTGATCACTGCCTCATCGGGAAACCACGGGGCCGCAGTGGCCTTCGCTGCCTCCCAACTGGGAGTGCCCTGTACCGTGGTCATGCCCGAGGATGCTCCCGATCTGAAGATCCGCGCGGTTACGAGTTACGGCGGCGAGATAACGTATCACGGCAGGTTTTCTAACGAACGCAAGGAGCGCGCTCGCCAGCTGGCATCGCAGGGAGGGCTCACCTACCTCGATTCCACGGACGACGATGATATCATCGCCGGCCAGGGTACCTGTTCGCTGGAAATCATCGACCAGATGCCGGACGTGGATGCAATCTTGGCTCCCATCGGCGGTGGAGGATTGATGTCGGGTGTTTCGGCGGCGGCCAAGTTGAGTCGCCCCGATGTCGAGATCATCGGCGTGGAACCCCACGGATCCCGCTCGATGCACGCCTCCCTGGAGGCGGGAGAGCCCGTTTCGGTGGATGTCGACACCATCGCCGACGGACTCAGGACCCCCAAGCCCGGTCCGGTTACCTTCGAGTATTGTGGTACCTACGTCGACTCCATTCACCTGGTCTCCGAAGACGAGATAACCGATGCCACGTTCCTCGGGGCCGAGCGACTCAAACTCCTGTTGGAGCCTTCAGCCGTGGTCGCCCTGGCGGGTTTGCTGACCGGCGCCGTCGAGGGTAGCGGCAAGAAGGTGGCCGTGATCTTGACCGGCGGCAACGTGGACTTACGCTCCCTCGCGGATATATTCGCTTCGGGGCTGAAGGTCCTGCCCGGGGATAGGATGCATCCCTGATGAACTCCAGTTTCCTGGACGTCACTTTTACGGCTGAGGAACTGAGGGCCGTGGACGTGGCGGATACAACCGTCGTGGTCGTCGACGTACTTCGCGCCACCACGACCATCACGGCGGCCCTGGGAGCCGGAGCCCTGGGCCTTTGGGCAGTTACTACTCCGGAGGCGGCCCGGGGCCTCGGGCAGTCCATGGCGGCCATCACCGCCGGGGAGCGGGGCGGACGCCAGATACCCGGGCTGGATCTCGGCAACTCCCCCATGGAGCATGCCTCGCCCACCGTCGCCGGTAGGAGGATAGCCCTTACGACCAGCAATGGAACACGGGTCATCGCCCTCGCGGCCGATGCACCGACGATACTGCTGGGTTGTTTCAACAACATCGGGGCACTTACCCGGATTCTCCGGGAGACGGAGCATCCGCGTATCCTGGTAGCCTGCGCCGGCACCGCCGAGGGGACCCGGGTGACGCCCGAGGACATCCTGTTCGCCGGGGATCTGGTGTCGCGATTGGAACGGGGAGATGGGATCCTCGGGGGCGGCGCCACCGTCGCCAGGGATTACGCCGCGCAAAGATGTGGGGATGTCGCCGCGGTGTTGAGGGAATCCCCGGCGGGCCGAAACCTGGTCGATCTCGGGTTCGAGGAGGACTTGGACTGGGCGAGCCACCTGGATTCCACCGATGTGGTCCCTCGCGTGGTGTCCGGTACCGAGCCGGGTTCGTTGCCCTTCATCGTGGCTACGAGAGGTGGATGACGATATGCGAATCAATAGATTGGCCCGCATAGCGTTGATGGTTGCCGCAACGGGTGCCCTGTCATTTCTGCGCATCCCGCTGCCGTTCACCCCCGTTCCCATAACCGGTCAGACCCTGGGCACGATGCTGGCGGGGCTCCTGCTGGGACCGGGTGACGGGGCGGTGAGCCAGGTGGTCTATGTCCTCCTCGGCGTGGCAGGACTTCCCCTGTTCGGGGGATTGGCGGGCCCCGGGGTTCTCATGGGGCCCACGGGCGGATACCTGGTCGGCTTGATCGGCGGGGCCTGGGTTACCGGCTCTATAGCCGGTGGGCGGACCGCTGCCCTACCCGTTTTCGCCGGATGCTTTTTCGGTGGAATAGTCGCCGTCTACGTGCCGGGAGCCCTCTGGTTGTCCCTGGTAACCGGGATGGGTGTCTCCGCCGCCTTCGTGGCCGGAGTCGTTCCCTACATCCCGGGGGATCTCGTGAAAATACTGGCGGCATACATGATGGCGAATCGTCTCGCTTTCTTGCGAGAAGGTCCCATGCGCAATCGGTAGGAAGATCCTCCCGGGGAGCCCTGCCCCTCCGGCCGTCGCAGCCATTTCCAGCTTTGGAGCCGGGATGATAGGATGTGTCCATGCAGGATTCTCAGGGAATCGGTGATCTAGCGTGGACCAACGCCAGCTCCTAAGATCGCGCCGCCGTCGGCGCAGAACTTCTTTCAAAGAAATGTTGCGATACATCTGGGTGATACCCGCTATAGCCCTGTTGCTCGCCCTACCACACCTCGTCGGAGGAGAGATCGCGGACGTGGATCCCCCCTTCGAAGCGAGTACCGGGCCGGCGGGCATGAAGGCGGGGGCCGCCCTTCGGATATCCGTGCCCGGTGAGCTGGGGACCCTGGACCCGCATCAGGCCATGACGGATCCCGAACTGGTAGTTGCCGCGGCGATCACCGATGGCCTGTTCGAATATCGGGGCCCCGAGGGAGTCGCCGGGCTCGCGGCCTCCTCCTGGGAGTTTTCCTCCGGGGGCACGGTACTGGACATCACCTTGAAGTCCGGGCTTCGTTTCGCCGACGGCACGCCCTGCGATGCCGGGGCAGTGGTCGACAATCTCCAAAGGATCAGGGAGGTGGGACCACCCGTGGTCGCCGGTGCGTGGTTGGCTTCCATCAGGGAAGTCGAGGCTTTGGACGAAGCAAACGTGCGCATTCACCTTTGGTATCCCGATCCCAACCTCCTTTTCACCCTTTCCCGCCCGCAGATGGGACTCGTATCCATCGGAGCCGTAGAGCGCCTCGAGGAGGAATTCGAGATGGCGCCCGTCGGGCTGGGCCCATTTTCCGTTTCCTGGGAGGTGGGGGTGGAGGGCGCTGGTGATCGCAGCCACTACACCGGAGATTACCTCGGCGGCGAATCCGGACTCGGGGACCCCCTGGCCGAGGAAGCCTCGGTCGGTCTCGAGCCCGTCGAGGATTATCACCGAGATTCCTTGTACCTCGGCGCGATCACCCTGGTTACATCTGGCCCGGACGCGGATCCTTCCGTGTTGCGGGAGTTGGACTTCGGCTTGATTACCCGGGTGCCCGAAGGATACTCGGCCCCGGAGGGCTGGAGCGTCCTCAGGAGACCCAACCTGGATCAACACGCGCTCATGTACAATCTCTCGAGCCCGGTCTTGTCCGACGAGCGCGCGCGGAGGGCGATCTCCGCGGCCATCGATCGAGCGGCCATTGTGGAACAGGTTTTCCGGGGAGATGCGCAGTTCCTGGCCCCCGGGGAGGTGCCCATGACGGGCGAGGAAGA
>SLGS01000154.1 GCA_007136565.1 Clostridia bacterium
CTTTGATCCTCGGTTATGCGCCAACTCCACAGACAAATCCGCGAAGACGACGCTATACCTCGTAAAAAGACCGCTCAGTCTTTCAAACTTACGCTGCACTACTCTCTTGTCAAAGATCGAAGAAGGTGCTCCGTGACGACCGTGCGAGGGCTAAAAACCTCGTCCGTCGCAAGATCTAAGTCTACCAGCAGCAACCTCTCTTGTCAACCCTCGTGTCGCGGAACATTTCGATCTCCGTCGAGCACGAAGCCTATTGTAACATGTCTTCCGAGGAAATCAAGGGCCCGTTGGAAAACGGGCCCCGACACCCTGTACCCCGTAGGGGACTCGAACCCCTGCTACCGGCGTGAGAGGCCGGCGTCCTAACCGCTAGACGAACGGGGCAGATTAGCGATAATGCCATCGCTGCTGGGGGAGGAGGATTCGAACCTCCACAACCAGATCCAGAGTCTGGTGTCCTGCCGTTAGACGATCCCCCATCACCCATCTCATTAAGAAAAAAAGATCGCTACATTCATCCGAAGACAAGTCCGATTATAGCACCGCAGCAAAAGGCGTGCAAGGTTTGACCCATATACACTCAGAAGAATCATGGAACACCTGTTTCGGTGACGACATCGACGCAGATGACCCCCGTAGAGGCTCAGGGATAACCGCACAACGCTACGAAACAAATGTCGGTGCAGGCGCAATTGTTCAATGGAGACAGCGGGGCAAAGAATACCCCTTCTCGGGTCAAGGCGTCGATATCCTTCGCGACCACGCAGGGAGGAGTTGGGCCTTGGCAACGCCCCCTCATCAATGTTGCTGGATAGAATAGGAGTGCAGCGCATCGTCATGTCGGTACCAGGTTAATCTCTTCCCCGGGAGCAGTCATTGCCCGATCCGGCAGATCTCTACCTTAAAAGGAGCCATGGAGGTCGGACCGTCGGTTCGGCAAGCCTGATCGCCGGCCCAAACATGCGTGTAAAGGTAGTCACACCCCCGGGATTCACTTCCCACCAAACACATTTGGATCCGCAAGCAAATTCTAACGAATACCACGATTGGCGACGACACCCGCGCCGAACAACCGAGAGGAGGACTCCCTCGTTTGACGGAGAATTAAAGAACTTGAGAGCCAGACTTTCGAAGAAACATTGGCTGTCCATCTAAGGGGCTCCTGCTCGATCGAAGTACGTTCCAGCATCGAAATCTGGGCGTCGAGCGGATCGCCAATTTCCGAGGGGGTGAATAGCCCGAAACGAATATCTATCAAGGTCCAGTAGATAAGATCGGATCGCGTCGGCTACCCACAGCCGGCGCCAGCCAAGATGAACCCATTGAACTCGACATCACTTTAGAACTATAAGGGAGGGAAATCATGTTTATCGAAGGAAGAATAATGATCTTGCTCTTCCTGATATTGATCGCGGCCTCGATGTACTATTACATCCGCCGCGCTCAAGCGGGGCACATCCCCGACGTTCGCCCCATCGCGGGCTTGGACGTACTCCGGGAAGTCGTCGGCCGGGCCACGGAAATGGGGCGGCCGGTATTCATGACACCGGGCGGTGGAGACGTAACGGACGCATCTTCGGTCGAAACCTTGGCCGGGCTCGCAATCCTCGACGAGGTAGCCAGTCTGACGGCCGAGTACGATATCCCACTTCGGGTCACCGTACGCCGACCGAACATTTACCCCATCGCTCAGGAGATAGTCCAGCAATCCTACCTTCGCGCGGGTAAACCCGAAGCCGTAACACCCGAGATGGTCCAGTTCTTATCGGACGTCCAGTTTGCTTGGGCAGCCGGGACCTTGAGTATTATCCGGCGCGAGCAGTGTGCAGTCGCAGTAATGACTGGCTTCTTCCAGGCCGAATCTCTCCTCCTGGCTGAAGGAGCAAATCAAGTTGGGGCCGTGGTATTGTCCGGTGCTGCCCGACTATTCCAAATCCCCTTCTTCGTGGCGGCCAGTGACTACACGCTAATCGGGGAAGAACTCCTGGTTGCTGGAGCCTACCTCTCCGAAAATCCAGTACAGCTGGGATCTCTGGCGGGACAGGACGTCGCCAAGGTAGCTGCGACCCTGCTGACACTCGCGGGCGCAATACTGGCGACCTTCGGATCCAATGCACTCCGCGAAATCATGAGAATATAGCACCACTTAACGATTTCGACAAGAGCGAGATCCCTGAGAGAGAAAGGAGTCAGCCCAGATGAAAACGACTGAAACCCCTATGCTTATCGGGTCAGTCATGGGAGTAATACTCATCCTAGAGTACTTCCTGAACATTCCCGTACTCGGCAGCATCGGATCTAACCTCAGACAGTGGGGCATTATAGTTGCTGGATTCGCACTCATGCTTGCGGCAATTAACCTATTGCGCATTCATCTGCAGACCATAGCCGAGTCCAAAGATACCGAGGAGCGCGTCTTTTCGCTCATCCTGCTGGCAGGCTTGCTGAGCATCGCCATTTCCGGCGTTTTCCTCGGCCAGGAGAATCCTGTATTCCGTTTCCTATTCGACAACATGGTACAACCGCTTGGAGCCACGATCTTCTCGAGTCTGATCTTCTTCATAGTCTCCGCATCCTTTAGGGCATTCAGGGCGAGGAACCTCGACTCCACGCTGCTGCTAGTTGCGGGTATATTGATCATGCTCGGAAAAGCACCTGTCGGAGAGGTCATATGGGAGCAGTTCCCGGCCATCGCAGTGTGGCTGGAAGACTACCCCAACCTCGCTGGAAACCGCGGTATCCTGATCGGAACGGGCGTCGGAACCGTCGCCCTCGGTCTTCGGATCTTGACCGGTCTCGATCGAAGCCACCTCGGTGGACAGATCTAGTCCCGAAGGGAGCGTGAATTTAAGTGATTGATCGTCTGGCCAATCTGGATAGACGAATTCTATATCTGATCATAATGGTCCTGATCGCCTTTCCGCTGATCAGTCCGATAGGCCTTCCCATCTCGGTATCATCCATGGTAGTTAGCGCCTACGAGGTCGTCGACTCCCTCCAGGAGGGAGATGTGGTTGTTTGGTCCTTCGACTATACCGTGGGCGGCGGCCCCGACTGCCATCCCCAAACCGAAGCGGTTTGGCAGCACCTGGCCGCAAAGAACATCGGCGTTGTAGCAGTATCCTTCGTTCCCGAAGGCTCCCAGTTCTCACGAGAGATGGTTACCCTTTGGGAGAATGAGTACGGCAAGGTGTACGGCGAAGACATGATCGACGTCGGTTTCATCGCCGGATTCGAAACGGGGATTGGCGAATTCGTAGGTAATCCCTCCGGCGCGTCGGCAACATGTATACGGGGTAACCGCGTCGCCGATATGCCTATCATGCAGGGAATTAACGATATCGGAGACTTCGCCCTCGTCGGAGCCATTGCCACGGGAGCACCCGGCCCCTTCGAGTGGGTCCGCCAGCTAGCCGGCTATGACGTCGATTACCTCCCGGGCGTAGTTACGGTAATGGGACCACAAACGATCCCTTACTACGAATCCGGGCAAGCCGTGGGCCTTCTGATGGGGCTTCGCGACGCCGCAAGCTACGAGGTAATAATGGAACGGCCCGGCATGGCCACTGCTGCCATGGACAGCCAATCCTTCGCGCACCTCTTCATCATCCTGCTGGTCATACTCGGTAACATCATATACTTCATCCAGCAGCGCAGTGCGACAGATGAGTAAGGTAAGGAGGAATAAGAATGAGTACTGATCCTGGCATTTGGGTAGCGGGCATACTAACCCTACTCGCATATAGCTTCTTGTACAAGGACAACAAGTTTTACCAGGCCACAGAACATCTCTACGTCGGGTTGGGTGCTGGCTACACCCTGACGCAGGGCTGGGAGAACGTCATACGCTCTGGCTGGGACCCTCTGATGCAGGGTGAATGGTGGTACATTCTGCCACTAATCCTCGGCCTCATGCTATTTGGCCGCTTTACGCCGGGAACGCGCTGGATGAGTTACTATCCCATGGGCGTCATCGTGGCCATTGGTGCTACGCTAGCCCTCCGGGGCGCAATTCCCGCGAACATCATAGAGCAACTCTCGGCGACGATGATCCCGCTCAACTCCGTCAATAATATCCTGATCGTGCTCGGTACACTGTCAACGCTGACCTTCTTCTTCTTCACCCTGGGGGCCATCACTAACAGGCAATCCCTGTTGTTTAAGTTCAGCCTCCTGGGGCGTTGGACCCTGATGATCGCCTTCGGTGCCGCCTTCGGCAACGCCGTAATGGGCCGTACCTCACTTCTCATCGCACGAATC
>SLGS01000078.1 GCA_007136565.1 Clostridia bacterium
GGACGCCGCCCGGGGCCTCGGGCTGGAATGCGTACACCTGAGGGTCGCCGAGGTGGCCACGGATTCCCGCGACGTGGGGTACAAGCAGCTGGTACGGGGCCTGGTGGTCCCCCCGGACAGCAAGGAAGCCCAGTTCCTCGAGGACATAGCGCCGGTACCCGGCGAAATCGTGGTGAGCAAGTCCAGTTCCGGGGTGTTCCCCGTCACCAACTTCGACCGGCTGCTTCGGAACATGGGGATCGAAACCCTGGTGTTCACCGGGACCGTCACCGGTGGCTGCATCGAAAGCGCGGTGCACGATGCGGTGGACCTCGGTTACAGGATACTGCTGGTAGATGACGCCTGCGCCGACACCACCGCGGACGCTCACGATATGGCCCTGGCCAGGATGGAGGGCGGGAGTGTTTCGGTGACCTCCACGGGAGCCTTCCTGGAGGCCCTGGGGCGGGCGGAGCCCGTGGATCGCCGGGCGAAGAGCGGGCTCGTGCGGGTCCGCGAGTACCTGCCGGACTCGTCCACGGTACCGGCGGATTCCCCCAACCCGACGGACCACATCTTCCCACCGCCCATCCGCGTTGAACCCGATCCCACCGACACCATCTTGCTGCTGGTGGACTTCCAGCGCCTCTTTTGCGATCCCTCGGCGGGCCTGGGACGGACCCTGGATACCCCCGGGGCCGAGGAGGGCGCCCGCCACTACTACGAAGAGGTCGAACTCGCCGTCGAGGCCGCCTCGGGGCTATTGGATCGATGCCGGGAGGCGGGGATAACGCCGGTGCACGTCCGCACCGTGGCCCCCGCGCCCGGGGGACGCGGCCTTTCGCCCGGCCTCGTAGCCGCGGGGATCGGCGCGGACCCGGGGTCGGAAGAAGCGGAGTTCGTGGCACCACTGGAACCCGCGGAGGGTGAAATCGTCCTGGACAAGTTCGGGCGCGGGGCCTTCTACGGCACGGGGCTGGACGAACTCCTTCGGAACCTGGGGGTGGGAACGGTGATCCTCGCGGTGGTCTCCGCCGACGGCGGCCTGGAGGCTACCCTGCGAAGTGCCACCGACCGGGGCTATCGAGCCCTGGTGGCCGCCGACGCCTGCGCCCTGACTCATCCGGGGCTTCGGCGGCGCCTGTTGGGGATGGATAGCGGGATAATCAACGTGCGCACCTGCGACGAGATCTCCCGGGCGCTGGGCTGAGGCCGAAAGCAAAAGGGACGGGGCACCGACGATACCCGGGCCCCGTCCCATCCCCCTCGAAATCCACCCTATTCCAGTCTCTCACCGCACTCCGAGCAGAACCGGGTCCCCACGGGGCTCTCCGTTCCGCATCGTTCGCAGCGAAGAAGCGACATGTCCTGCCCGCAGTTGCTGCAGAACTTACCCTCGCCCGCGGGCTTTTGGCAACGGGGACATACGGTCTGCTTGCTCTCTATGTCCCCGGTGAAGACCTGGGTCTCCGAGGCCTTCTTCTTGATATCCTCGACCATCTTGCCGGCCCTGGCCGCGGACACCTCCACGTTGGCCCGGGGGGCGCAGGACACGCAGAGTCCCTCTCCCTCGTTCCAATCGGAATCGCAAACCCACTTGTGACAGCGGGGGCAGCGGTTGAAGTGACCCTTGGCCTCGTTTTGGGCCAGCTCGAAGGCGGCCTCGTGCTCCTTGTGCCATTCGGGGGTCATACCGTGGAACCGTTCGCCGGCGTTGTAGCTGCCCCTGTTCAAAGCGGTGCTTACCCGGTGCTGCCCCAGGAGGCTGGCTCCCATGGAGGCCATGCGCCCCAGGTTGCGGAGGGTCTTGCCGCGCTTGTAGTTATTGCACTCGATGAAACTGGTCTTGAATCCGTCCCTGCATATGTCGCACATGAAGGTAAACTGGAAACCGGCTTCGGTACTGTTGTCCGCGAAGTTACTGGTAAAAGGATTGAGCTTGCTCATCATTTATCGCCTCCATACGAAGGGAATTCCATTGTCTCCAGGGGTTTTCCGCACTTCGAACACGCCCGTGCCACCGGCGGCTGCTCCAGGCCGCACTTCGCATTGGAGCAACGAACCATCAGGCGAACGTCGCAGGCATCGCAGTAATCGCCAAAACGGGTCTCTTCGCCGCAATAGGGACACTCCGTTTTCAGGTCCAGGCCGCAGCCCGGGCAGTTCACCCATCTCTTTTGCACGGGATTTCGACATCGCGGGCACCGGGCGGCGTGCGGGTTCACCCTGCCGCAAAGGGGACACGTGTTGGACATGGGCGGTATCAGTTCGTCGCAATATCTGCAGGGTTCTTGATATCCGATCACTGGGGTTCCCCCTCGATTTCCGCTTCCCGCCGCCATCGGGCGGAGTCGTCGCGGGTACCAATGTTGAAGTTCAAAAGATCCGACACGTCGCGCCGCCAACCGTCCTCGGACCGGTGTATGACCCGACCGATGAACATCTCCCGCAGGTGCCCAAGGGACGGTAGGGCAGCCACGGCGGCGGCGTAATGGGCGTAGCGGGGTTCGCGGAGTCGCTCGCCGGGGAGATAAATGGGCTCTCGCCGGAAGTTGATGGACATCATACAGCGGTTGATCTCCCGGGCGGCGTCGTCCACGACCCCCGACAGTTCATCCTCGGGAATCTCCGGGTATTCCCCGCGGGACGCCAGGCGGAAGAAATAGGTGGCCCTTCCCCCCTCTTCTCCGGCCACTTCCATGGCCAGCGCATTCCCCGGTCTCGGGGCCCGACCGACGAAGGGGATCATGAACCAAACGTAATGCCCCGTGACGTCGTCGCCCAAGAGTCCCCTCTTGGTCCCGAGGTAAGCCGCGTCGGTACCGGAAAGGGAGCGCAGGAACTCGTAGTACCCCAGGCATCCCAGCTCCTCCATGCGGCGGGTAAACGCATCCCAGATCCCCGGGCTCAAAGCCTCCAGATCGGATCGCGCCGCGGCGCGGCCGTCGCGCAGGTGCGGGGTGAGCCGACCTATCACCTCGGGCCCCAGGGTCGGCATCATCTCGTCCAGTTCCCTCGCCGTCCTCGCCGCCAGGGAATCCAGGGTCTCCGATAGGGTGGATACGAAATGATGGTGGGCGCGGCCCATGCCCGAGAGGGTAACCCGGGTGCCGGATTCTTCCTCCACGGTGAGGGTGTAGTCCCCCGATCGTATGTCGGATATTAGACCGTAGGGTATGCGGGTGACTCCCTCGCCGTCGGTGGCCAGGACCAGGGCCGTCTCGTAAAGGATTACCTCGCCGGATCCCTGAGAGCCGGATCCCCCCTCCTCGAGGACGTAATCGGCGCGCAGTCCCGCCTCCACCGCCCGCTCGTACATGAGATAGTCCCGAACAATGAGCCCGTTGCGCCGGGCGTTCAGGTCGCGGGTAAACCCCTCGTATCCCCGTCCCAGGTGGGAAAAGACCACGCTCTCCCCGGTGTTTAGGTCCATGTGCACCCTGTAGTCGCCGGCTTCGATCCCGGCGATGTTCCTGTAGGAAATTACGTGGGCTTTCCCGAAACCGCCGCCCAGGGTGAGATGCTCTTCGGCCAGGTTCACGGGGGAATCCTCAGCGGAGGTAACCTCGCGCCCGTCCCTTTCCATCCGGTAGCTGCCCCGATACTCCAGGGTATCGACGTTGCCATTTTCCGTGTGCAATCTCCCGGGTCAACTCCCTCCTAATTCCTATTACCGTCCCCTCGAAACATATTCTACTGCCCAGCGCACCGATCCTCCCCCGATCGCATCCTTGCGCCCTCGCCGGACTGCGCGCACCACGGTGCAATAGCGCGCCCCGGTTTCGGAGGGATCCGGCGGGGGAAGGCTTATCCCCACGAAGGGTGGGCGAGATAGATGTCCGTTTACGCATCCCGGTGGCTTGGTCTCCTGGTATTGATGGCGGGATTGATATGGTTTACCTCGGGCTGCCGATCCGCCGCCACCGACGAGATCCCTCCGGCCCACGATCCCGAGGGGGTGGGCGCGGCCCTCTTCGCGGCGGGATGATTCTGGGGACCCGACGCCCGGTTCGGGCTCGTCGACGGCGTCATATCCACCCGGGTCGGTTACGCCGGGGGCAGCACGCCCGCGCCCACCTACCGCGATATCGGCGACCACATCGAGGTAGTGCGGGTGGTATACGATCCCGACATAGTCGATTACCCCGGGCTGCTCGAGGTCTTTGCCACCCTCGGGGACCCGACGACCACTCCCTTTTCCAGGCAGTACGCCTCGGCCC
>SLGS01000009.1 GCA_007136565.1 Clostridia bacterium
CCGGTTGGATTTCCTACTGACCGATTCGCTGGCCTACCGTTGTTGGATCGAGTTGAAGTCGGTGACCCTGGTCGAGGATACTCCGTGGGGCGGAGAAGCCCGTTTTCCCGATGCCCCGACGAAGCGGGGCGTCCGTCACGTCGGCGAACTCGTGGCCGCCAGGGAGGGCGGGGATCGAGCGGCCGTGGTCTTCGCGTCGGGCCGGCCCGACGCCGAATTCGTGGGGGCCAACCCCGCCGTCGATCCCGAGTTCGCCTCTACCCTGTGGCGGGCATCGCTTTCGGGGGTGGAGGTTTACGGCTATCGCGTCGAATCCGATCCCCTCCTGGGTTGCCGAATCGCGGGACGGATCCCCGTACATCTTCAGAGAGCGTAGTCGGAAGGCGAGACGGGGAGCCTGAGCGTCGTAACCACTGCACATCGCCCCACCAAAGAACTCACCTTACTTGCGTAAATCAATATATTGTGGCCATTATGGGGTTATAACCCCCAATATGTTGTGTCTCATCTATTCGGAGGGATTCCATTTGAGATGCCCGAGATGCTCCAGGGAGGACACCCGCGTCGTCGATTCCCGGCCCGCCGAGGACGGTAGAAGCGTTCGCAGGCGCCGCGCCTGTGCCCACTGCGGTGGACGGTTTACGACCTACGAGCGCGTCGACACCACCGACCTGACCGTGGTCAAGCGCGACGGCCGCCGAGAGAGGTTCGACAGGGACAAGATCGTTCGCGGAATAACCACTTCTTGTGAGAAACGCCCCGTCTCCGCCAGCGATATCCAGGACCTGGTCAACGACGTCGAAGGCGAGCTCCTGGCCGAGGCCGAGCACGAGATCTCGTCCGTCGACATCGGCAACAGGGTCATGGCGAGGCTTCGAGAGCTGGATGAGGTGGCCTACGTCCGTTTCGCTTCGGTTTACAGGAGCTTCGCCGACGTGGAGGCATTTCGGGATGTCATAGCTGGCCTGAAGATGGAGGGCAGAGCAGAGGGAAGGGAAGGGTTTGACATATGACCGAGGCGGTAGGTTCTGAAGAGGCAATGCGATTGAGTGAAAACGCCCTTACGGTGCTGGAGAAGCGATACCTGGCGCGCGACAGCGATGGTGGTGCGGTGGAGAGTCCCCGCGGGCTTTTCGAGAGGGTCGCGAGAAACGTCGCCATGATGGATATCCTATATCACGAGCGATCCTACGATGCCGGCGGTGGCTCGGATCTCGTGGATCCCGGGGAGAGAACCAAGGACGAGTTGCCCGAGTCGAGTTATCTTAGCCCCTGGGACGTGGATACCCTTTACCGGGCGTACCGGCGCCTGGCCGGGGCGGGGCACATGAAACTGGGGTTCGACGAGCTATGTCGGCTCGCCGAGGAGGAAAGGGAAGCGGTGATCGAGAGGGCCGCCGGGTTCTTCGCCGCCATGACCGGTCGGCACTTCTTGCCCAATTCGCCGACCTTGATGAATGCCGGGCGCGAGCTGCAACAGCTGTCGGCCTGCTTCGTGCTCCCCATCGACGACAGCATGGAGAGCATTTTCGAGTCCATAAAGAACGCCGCGCTCATACATAAGTCCGGTGGGGGAACCGGTTTCAGCTTCTCCAAGCTTCGGCCGAAGAACGATGTCGTACGGACCACCGGCGGGATCGCCAGCGGACCGGTATCCTTCCTCAAGGTGTTCAACTCCGCCACCGAAGCCGTCAAGCAGGGTGGAACTCGGCGCGGGGCCAACATGGGTATGCTGCGCGTGGATCACCCCGATATCCTGGAGTTCATCACGTGCAAAGAGGACAACGATGCGATAACGAACTTCAACCTTTCCGTCGCCATAACGGATGAATTCATGAGGGCCCTGGCCCGCGACGAGGATTACGCGCTGTTGAATCCCAGGGACGGGGCGGAAATCGAGTACCTCTCGGCCCGGATGGTCTACGATCTCATCGTCGAGATGGCCTGGAAGAACGGCGAACCGGGGGTCATCTTCATCGACAGGATCAATGCCGAAAACCCCACCCCGGGGGTGGGAGAGATCGAAAGTACCAACCCTTGTGGAGAGCAGCCGCTTTTGCCCTACGAGAGCTGCAACCTGGGAAGCCTGAACCTCTCGGAACTGGTGAAAGAGGGCGCATGGTGGGATGTCGGTGGTGATCTCCCCGGGGACTTGGACGAGGTGGAGGCTCTGATAGATTGGGACCGCCTCGAAGAGATGACCGATCTCGCCGTCCACTTCCTGGACAATGTCATCGATGCTAACCGCTACCCGATACCGGAAATAGCGGAGATGACCCATGCCAACCGCAAGATCGGGCTGGGAGTAATGGGTTTCGCGGAGATGCTCTTGAAACTCGGTGTGCCCTACGACGGGGAATTGGCGGTGGAGCTCGGTCACAAGGTCATGAGGTTCATCGACGAAAGGGGCAAAGAGTCGAGCGCTCGCCTCGCCGAGTTTCGCGGTGCCTTCCCCAACTTCCCCGAAAGCAGGTTCGCCCGCGAGGAGGACGCAAAGACCCTACGCAACGCCACGGTTACGACCATCGCACCCACCGGTACCATTAGCATCATCGGCGGGACCAGCGGCGGGATCGAGCCGCTTTTCAGCATCGCCTTTACGCGCAACGTCCTCGACGGAGAGAAGCTCGTCGAGTCCAATCCCGTGTTCGAGGAGGTGGCCCGTCGCCGCGGCTTCTACTCCGACAGCCTGGCCCTGGAGATAGCCGAGGGCACTACCCTATCCGAGATTCCCGAGGTCCCCGAGGACGTGAAACGGGTCTTCGTAACCGCCCTGGATATCGATCCCAAGTGGCACATCGAGATGCAGGCTGCCTTCCAGGCGGGAACGGATAACGCCGTCAGCAAGACCATCAACTTCCCCGAGGATACCACCCGGGAAGAGATCGGCGGGGCATTCCGCCGGGCCTACGAGTCGGGATGCAAGGGCCTCACCGTGTACAGAAACGCCTCGCGCAGCGAGCAGGTGCTGGTGGTGGGAAGCTCTAAGAAGGCCGAGGAAAAGGTCGCGGTGGAAGGCGAACCGGCCTCGCAGTGGGGCAAGATTCAGCCTCTGTCGAGAACCAGTAGGCTGCCCGGGATCACGGTTCGCAAGGCGACGCCCATGGGTAACCTGTTCCTCACGATGAACGTCTACGGGGGGCATCCCTTCGAACTGTTCGCCCAGATCGGCAAGGCTGGATCGGACGTGACCGCCTTCACCGAAACCATAGCTCGCCTCATCTCCCTGGCCTTTCGCAGCGGGGTGGACCCCATGGTCGTGGCCGATCAGCTCATAGGGATCGGGGGTAGTAGGTCGGTGGGCTTTGGACCCAACCGGGTTAGATCGGTTCCGGACGCCATCGGGCAGTTCATCCGCGAAGTCTTGGAAAACCCCGAGGAGTTTTGCTCACCGTCCGACGACGGGGACAGCCCCACCCAGCTCGGCCTGGCTCGACTGGCGGAGCCCGACAATGAAAAGGAGACTTCCCGCGGTAATCCTGGACACTCCGCCGGCAAGCGGGTACAGCACTTCGCCCTTTGTCCCGCGTGCGGGCTTCAGGCTCTAGTCTACGAAGAGGGTTGCGTCAAGTGCCTCGCATGTGGTCACAGCGAGTGCTAGGATGCGGCCGGAGCACCGGGGGTTCGGATTCTTTCCGGACCCCCGGCGAGCTCGAACCCACCGATTCTCCCTTTGTGATAAAATAGATCAGAGGGCCAACCCCCTGGGGTGCATGTTCCTTTGCAATCCGATGGCAGATGGGCCCTTCTCCATCGCCGAAAGGGGTTCCGACGTGTCCACGACCATCAAGAGGCTTAGGGTAACGGTGACCGGACGGGTCCTGGGAGTGAGCTTCCGATCTCAAACCCAGAGGAAGGCTACGCGCCTTGGCCTAAAGGGTTACGTGTGTTCCGCTCCGGGAAGGACGGTCGAGGTTGTCGCCGAGGGCCCCGAGGAGGACCTCGTGGAGTTTCTCGATTGGCTGTGCGAGGGTCCGGGCAAGGCCGAAGTCGAGGAGTCGGAGGTATGGTGGGAGCCAGCCCTGGGTTTGCCCGGGCGTTTTACCATCAAGTATACGGGTGATTGAAGTGGGGCGGGATTTCTCGCGTTTGGCCCGGGGACTTTGCGTCCCCGGGAAGCGGGAAGCGAAACCCCCAACTTCTGGTAGCA
>SLGS01000190.1 GCA_007136565.1 Clostridia bacterium
CCCGTCGGTGGGCAGGCTCCGGTGGGTGTCAGGAGCCCGGATTTTGTGACTCGAATGACCCACCTCATATTACCAGCCTCCGTGGTCGCGTTCGGCCATGCGGCGCGCTTCGCCCGTTACGTCCGCTCGGGAATGCTCGATGTTATCAGTGAACAATACATCCAGACGGCGCGAAGCAAGGGGTTGTCGGAGAAGATCATCATTGTCAAGCATGCATTGCCAAATGCGATGCTGCCTTTGCTCACGATGATAGGCTTGAGCCTGCCCACGATTTTCGGGGGATCGGTGGTAATAGAGCGAGTATTCAGTTGGCCGGGAATCGGCTTGATGACCATTACCGCCTTACGCCAGCGAGATCTCACCATGATAGTAGGGCTCAACCTGTTCTTTTCGGCATTCGTCATACTCGCCAACGTGATGACCGATCTCGCTTACGCCGTCATAGATCCCCGGATTAGGTACGATTGAAGGGATGCTCACGATGTCTGTTAACTCCGATGGAATCATTGAAGATCGAGTTAAGGGCCCGACACTTTGGAGGAGGTTTCGCAAGCACAAGGTGGCCGTTACGGGACTTGCGCTCCTCACCCTCTTGGTGTTGGCGGCGATCTTTGCTCCTTACGTGGCTCCCAACGATCCCTATTCTCAGGATCTCGAACGAAGCTACGGTACTCCGACCTGGGAATATCCCCTCGGGCTTGACCGAATTGGCAGGTGTAACCTGAGTCGCCTGATCTTCGCCAGCAGGATATCCCTTTCGGTCGGGGTCATATCGGCGGGGGTGAGCTTAACCATAGGCGTATTCCTCGGCAGTATTGCCGGGTATTACGGGGGGCGCGTGGACCATTTGCTCGGGCGGTTTGCCGACGCAATGCTGAGTCTTCCCCAGATAGTCGTGATAATGACTTTGGTGTTCGTCTTGGGTACGCACATCTTAAACGTGATGGTTGTGATCGGGCTCTTGGGCTGGGTCGGCATTTTCCGACTGATACGCGGGCAGATCCTCAGCCTCAGGGAACGCGAGTTCTATCTCGCCGCCATCGCGGGCGGCGCTTCACCCTTGCGAATCATTTCGAAGCACCTCGTGCCCAATGCCATGTCCCCGGTGATCGTGGCCGTTACCCTGAGAACTGCGGCGTCGATCCTGATGGAGTCAACATTGAGCTTCCTCGGGTTTGGAATACAGCCTCCCCTGGCGAGTTGGGGCAGTACCCTCAGCGCGGCCCAGAGTCTGACCATTCTCACTCTTTATCCCTATATATGGGTACCTCCGGGTGTCGCAATAGCCCTCACCGTCCTCAGCATCAACTTCCTCGGCGACGGCTTGAGGGATGCCCTGGATCCGCGCGCCCAGCTGCGCGTAAAGCAGGGATAGGAGAAGCCCCGGCATCACCCCGACACGTCGGGGTGATGCCGGGGCTTGGCCACCCGATGGAGTTCGGCTCGAGCCGCGACGGAGTGCGATGCTTTCGAAAGCGGGGGTTCATGGTATCCAAACTGCTCACGTTGGCGTTCGTGATCGTGGCCATCTGCGGAGTGTTCCTCATGGTGGCCACTTACCAACGGACCATAGATGCGACCGTTTCCCCGGGCGGGATTGGGGTGGAGTTCGTCGCCCTCCAAGCCGGCCCTGCGGTGGGTGATTACTCATTGACGCTAAGAGTAACCAACGGATCCGGGGTCTCCGCGGACATCGAGTCGGTATCCATATTGTTGAGGCACGACGGGCGGCTCATAGCGAGCGGGCGCGTTAGCCCCGACGGCGTGGAGGTCGGTCCGGATGCGGAGAGCGTCTTCGAAGTAACCCTATCATCGAACCTGGATCCCGACGGTTTGCCCTCACCCGAGGCGAGCGAAGCAGAGGATTGGTCCATCGGCGTACAACTCACCCTGGGATACTCGATCAGGGCCGATTCTACGACGATCAGGCGAGAGGCGGAGCTGTTACCTTGACGGGGGTGAATCGTCGATGAGTTGGGGAATGCGAGTGTCTGGCATCGCGGCATCGGTGACCACGATGGCCTACCTTCTCATGGCAACATCTCCGGAATTTCGGGTCTTTGCCCCACTTATTCCGCATACCCTGTGGCCGACCGTGGCGGCGCTGATCCTGGGCGTCGCCTGCGTCGCGCTTACCTCGGGGCTATCCGAGGGTCCCAGGATCGTGATCCTGCTCGGAGTGCTGATCTTACCCATATTGATCTATGGAGCGGCCCTAGTCAGCCTATGGGTCTCCTTCGCCGGTACGGCCCTCATCGATTTGTTCGTGATGGCGGCCGGCCAGCGGATGTTTTCGCGCTTGATTACGACGGGAGCCATCACCGCCGTATCCATGATGCTCGCTCTCTTCGGTAGCTCCTACGTCGGCAAGTGAACGCGCAGTGAGCTCGGGAATGATAGGGCCGATCAAATCCAGCGATACGAAAGGAAGATGCGACTTGGAGGACTTAAATTTCGCCGCGGTAACCGATCAAGCATCCTTCTCCAAATTCTTGGCTGACGTCGACGCGCAGCTCGAGCGATCGACCTACGAGAAGACCGAAATTGATTGGGCGAAGAAGTGGAAGGAACCCTTCGATTCCGAAAGGGAAGACCAGATAGAGAAAGTCTACGATGAAATATTCACCGAGGCCAATCACGAGCCGATCCGAGAGTGGAAGGATCGCGTGGACGATCCGTTGCTGCAGAGATGGGCGGAAGCCCTGGATTGGCGATTCAAGCTCGAGCGCGTCGATCGGGATGATCCGGATCTGGCCAGGATTAAGCGGCACATCTCCGATCGCTACGTAATGTGGCGCCCCTCCATAGACGGTGAGGAGATAGGTTATCGCAATCAATCCCTCATATTGCGCCACGAGCAGGACAGGTCCCTGCGTGAGAAAGCCTGGTTGTCCCTTTGGGAGCTCAATAACGATATCGAGGATGCCACCCGCGAGATGTTCCAGCGCAGAAAAGAGGCCGTCGCCAAGTGGGGATTCGAGACCCTCGGTGACATGCAGCTGGTTGCCGACGGCGTGGACCGCAAATGGTTGATGGATTTCGTGGAATCCATGGAGGAGGCGACGCGGGAGCAGTACTCTGCCCACCTGTCCGAGCGCGCCGCCGAACACGGTATCGACCGGATCATGCCCTGGGACGTTCGCTTTTTCTTCGAGACGGCATGGCCGGACAAGAAGTACTTTCCGGGCGAGTCGTTGAACGATAGCGTCGACGAATTCGCCAGGGCCCTCGGGCTCAATCCCGCGGAAATGGGAATCGAACTTTACCCGTACGATAGTCCCTATGGCGGTCAGTGCGTTCGCTATGCACCCGGCGACATCCGGATACTGACCGGTTACGCCGACGGTATGCAGTACTACAAGACGGCCTACCACGAGTACGGGCACGCACTACACGCCTGGTATTCCGAGTCTCCGTTCTCCCTTCGGGCCGAAACCGGGCCGTTTAACGAAGGCGTGGCCGAGGTCTTGGCCATGTATCTGCATTACCCCTCGTGGCTGGAGAGGCTGGGATTGCCCGACGCCGAGATAGAGCGATATCGGCGCACTCGGCGCGAATTATTGATCTACAGGGACAGGAGCATTTGCGCAGATGCCGTTGCGGAACTGCGCGTTTGGGATGATGTCGACGGCGATTACCAGAAGATCTACGGGGATACCGCGGCGTGGTTGATGGGTAACGACCCAATTCCCCAGCCTTTTTCCGCCGTTCCCAGGTGGATACACCCGATGCGGATGCATAGCTACTTCATCGCGGATGCCGTTTCGAGCCAGACTCACGCAGCCTTGAGGCGCGATCACGGGGAGGTATTCGACAATCCGGAGCCTTTCCGCACCGTGATAGACCAGTACCTCCGCCCCGGTGGATCCGTACAATGGCTCGATAAGATCGAGGGTCTCACCGGAGAACCCCTGAAATTCGACTACCTCGGAGAACAGCTCACCCGCGACTTCCCGAAGGTATGATGCGCGTGGATAACTCGACGGGAGAAGTCACGAGATACGATGCCCCCTGGGTATTCACCGCGACGGAGAAGGCCCCGGTGCGGGATCATTCGGTCGTCGTCGATGACGGGATTATCGTCGACGTCCTCCCCTCGCGGGACGCGGGCGCGAAGTATCCCGGCGCCGTGGTCG
>SLGS01000049.1 GCA_007136565.1 Clostridia bacterium
ATCATCCAGGCGAAGACCAGGTACGCCAGGGCGAGGCCGAACAATGTTCTCGGGAGGCGTCTCCTTTGCATATTGCCCCAATCTAGATCGGGCGAACGCGGGCGCTCCACCAGGGCGGAGGATGTGGCAACTCGCGTCCCTACCCCATCCTCCGCCTCGACGCGATCTCTTCCTTATTCCGCCTCGACCGGCGAAAGGGTATCGGCGAGAACGGCGAGGGTCCTGGCGCCGAACCCCGTCGCGCCCACCGGATCCAGCCCTCCGGCCTTGTCCGTCCAGGCCACACCGGCGATGTCCAAGTGGGCCCAGGGCGTTTCCCCCCTGAACGATCCGATGAACAATCCTCCGGTGATGGCACCGGCATACCTGGCGCCGGAATTCTTTATGTCGGCGATCTCGCTCTTGAGATCCTCCCGGTACTCCTCATAGGCGGGCAATCTCCAGTAGCGTTCCCCCACCCGATCCCCGGCGCGGGATATCGCGTCGAACAATCCATCGTCGCTGGATATCACGCCGGCGGCCTGGTTACCGAGGGCGACCATGACGGCACCGGTCAGCGTCGCCACGTCCACTATCCAGTCGACATCGTGGGTCTTGACCGCGTGGGCGACGAGATCTCCGACCACCAGGCGACCCTCGGCATCGGTATTGATTACTTCCACGGAAGTCCCGTCACAAGCCGTCAGGACGTCCCCGGGCTTCGTAGCCCTGCCGTCGGGCATGTTTTCCACGGCCCCGATGTACCCGATCACCCGCACTTGGGTCGGCCGAAGATTGGCAATCGCCATCATCGCTCCGAATACCGCGGCGGCGCCCCCCATGTCCATCTTCATCTCGTGCATTCCCTGGGAGGACTTGATGGATATACCGCCCGAATCAAAGGTCAATCCCTTGCCGATGAGCACCAGCGTCGGCGCTCCCTCGATGCCGGGATCGTACTCCATCTTGACGACGTGGGCGGGCTCTTCACTGCCGCGGGCCACCCCGAGGAGGGCACCCATCCCCATCTTCTCCAGCGCTTCTTCGTCGTAGGATTCGGACTCGAGGCCCAGCTCCTCGCTCATCTTCAACGCTCGACGGGCGAACTCGGAAGGCGTGAGCACATTGCCCGGTTCGTTACCGAGATCTCGCGCCGCCGCCGTAGCCTCGGCCAAGATCCTCGAGCGCTCGATCGCGGGTTCGAGGGATGAAACGTCGGAGGAAGCATCGATGAACCCCAGGGTGAGGCTTTCCAGGGCGGCGGGGTCATCATCGTCCTTTTTGTACCCCGTGAACCGGTAACCCCCCAGGAAACATCCCTCGGTGATCGGGGCCGTGGTGTCACCATCGAACCCGGGTACAGTGAGATCCGCGGCGACGGACCGAACTCCCTCGGACACAAGGTTCCGAATCGCGCCCGCGAACAGGCGACGCAGTCCAATACCATCCAGGTCGTTCTCGCCGGTGCCGACGAGCGTGATCCGATCTGGCCCACCACTTTCGGCGGGGAAGAAAGACGTCATCTCTCCTCTATCGGTGCGCAACTTATCGGCGGACCTCCTGGCGGATATCGCCCCCGCCAGGGAGGAATCCAGTAACCCCTCCGCTTCAGAGACAACCTCCGGGTGGACGGCCAGTATCAGCGCGTCGCAGGGGACTTCCAGCAGTGAAGATTCGTTCAAGGCGACTTTCACTTTGCTTATACCTCCTAGATATGTGCGGGGCCGCACCGGCCACCACCCGTGGTGGGATCGGCGCGGCCCCGTCATTCGATCACCCGAGTTCCGACGCCAACCAATCGGCGGCACCCACGGTTACCAGCACGGCCAACGGCAATCCGGTCTTCAGCGACGACGGGATCATGGACTCGGACTCCCTGTGCGCTCCCTCCCCGGAGTAGACCCCGAGGGTGATGGCGGGGATTCCTCGACTCAGGGGAACATTGGCATCGGTACTGGAAGCGCGGGTTGGCATATCCATGTCGAACAAGCCACCCGCCTGGCGGGCGATATCAACCAGCGGATGATCGTCGCCGATGGCGCCCACCGGGCGATCTCCCACGACCTCTATATCGAACTCGGCGCCGAATTCAGCACACCTTTGATCGATTATGTCGCGAACCTTCTCCTCAACATCCCTCAGGGGCTCTAGGGCCTCAGAACGCATGTCTATGAGCATGGATGCGGTCTCGGCTATGGTGTTCACCGAGGTTCCACCCTGGATCGTTCCCACGTTGAAAGAGGTGCGGGGTTCTTCCGGTACGCTCAGGCGCGCGATGTCGTTAACACAGGCTCCGAGGGCATGTATGGCGCTGGGACTGGGGAAGTCACCCCAGCTATGACCACCGCGGGCGCTGACGTCCACTTTTAGTCGTCGGCTCCCGATGCCGGCGCTGGTAATTCCCCCCATCTTCCCATCGAAGGCGACCACTGCACCCAGGTCGGCATCGTCGAGGGCCGCGATGTCATCAAGTAAACCCTTCATTCCATTGAGATCGCCGAGACCTTCCTCGCAGGCATTGCCCGAGAAAATGACGTCGAACGGAGGAGTATAATCGACGGCATTCCAGGCGGCGATGACCCCGAGCATGGCGGCTGTGGAGGTCGAATTATCCCCTATGCCGGGAGCGGATAGTAGATCATCGCTCCTTTTCACCGTCACGTCGGTGTGCATGGGAAAAACCGTGTCTATGTGCGCGGTGATGGCCATCCGGACCACTCCATCTTCACCCGGATAACGCCCCACGGCATTCTTGTATCGATCCACGCGCACGTCCTTCAGACCGAGCTCCTCGAATTTTTCCGCGACATACCGAGCCCTCTCGTCCTCTTCGTATGATGGTGCCGGAATTTCGCATATGTTGACAATCTCATCGACGACCCAGTCGTGGTTGGACGCCAGATACTCCTTCATCCGGACTACGTCGGACCTATTCGCCAGATCGGATATGCTCGCCTTCGGATCCGGTGTCAACAGTACCACCTCCAAGTTATGTACCCTTTTTACACATTATCCTTTTTTCTATAAAGGCCGCCGAATCCCTCGGGAGCGGAACTCGAACGGGGCCATTTGCGTCAATCCAGTCGACGGGGCGTGTCCGATTGCCGTATGTTATAATGTGATGAAAGTTTCTGGATGGGGGTTCCCAGTTGTCCGAGAAGCGAACGGGAAGCACCAAACCGCGAAAGAGGCGACCGCGCAAGAGGGGCATTAACTGGTTCAGAGTGTTCTTTGTGCTGCTCGTGGCCACCCTAATCGTGGGGGTTGGAGTCGGTGCCGGCTTCCTGGTCGGTGCAGTTCGCGCCATGCCCCAGGTTTATGACGTTAGGCCGCAGACGCAGGTCACCTCCTACGTTTATGACAACCAGGGTGAAATCGTTGCCCCGCTGCGCGGCAACGAACACAGGATCATGGTGGATCTCGACCAGGTTCCCCAGCATTTGATCGATGCCTTCATCGCCATTGAGGATCACCGTTTCTACGATCACTTCGGCGTAGATCTCTACCGAATCCTCGGATCGGCGTGGAATAATATCACGACGGATACCGTCCAGGGCGGCAGCACCATAACCCAGCAGCTGGCAAGGAATGCCTGGCCCATCGGCATGGAACAAACCTGGACGCGGAAGATCCAAGAAGCCGTATTGGCTATCCAGTTGGAACGCGCCTACACGAAGGACCAAATCCTGGAAATGTACCTGAACCAGATCAACCTGGGCTCGGGCGCCTACGGTGTCCAGGCGGCCGCTCAAGTGTACTTCGACAAGGATGTGTCGCGGACCAATCTCCACGAAGCCGCCCTGATCGCCGCGATTCCGAAGTCTCCTCGGGATCTATCTCCGTACAACAACATGGAAGCGGCTGAAAGCAGGAGGAATGAAGTCCTCGCGGCCATGGAGAGATACGGCTACATCAGCGAATCCGAGCGGCGCGTGGCCGAAAGCCGAACCATAGACCTGGCCGGTCTACCCGAGATCACGCACGATGAGGCACCGTCGTTTATGGATTACGTGATCTCCGAGCTCCTCGAGAAGTACGACTCGCAAACCGTCTACGGAGGCGGTCTCCGCGTATACACGACACTGGACAGGCAAGCCCAGGATTTGGTGGACCAGGCCGTGCGGACTCACCTGGACGCCAACTTCCCCGTCGGCGAATACGAAAGGGATCTTCAAACCGCCATAGTACTGGCCGATCCCTATTCCGGACACATACTGGCCATGAAGGGCGGACGCGAGCACACCGGCGCCCTCGAGCACAACCGCGTCTACCAGAGTTTTCGACAGCCCGGATCTTCGATGAAACCGATCCTTCCGTATTCCCTCGCCCTCGAAGAGGGGTGGACTGCTGCCTCCATCATCGACGATGCGCCCGGCGAATGGATATCATCCAGCGGCCGCTTCACGCCCAGGAATTATTCCCAATCCGGCTGGCCCATGGGGATATATTACGGGCTCACCACCGTCCGGGAAGCCATCCGCCGGTCGGTAAACGTAACGGCGGTTAGAACCCTGGACCGGATCGGAGTCGAAAAGGGACCCGACTGGATCGAGCGCTTCGGCATCACCAGCCTGGTGCGCTCGGGAGAGAGATCCGATGGCGGCCTGGCCCTAGCCCTCGGTGGCCTAACCCACGGAGTATCTCCCCTGGAATTGACGATGGCGTATAGCACCTTCCCCGCGGGGGGATCGCGCCCCGAACCCATCGCCATCACGAGGGTGGAAGATCGGCACGGCAACGTGCTCGAGGAAAATTCGTCCAACCGACACGTGGTCATGTCCACCGGAAACGCCTACATCATGACCGACATACTGCGAAGCGTCGTGCAGGACAACCGTTCCGGATGGCTCCACAACACCGGAACCGGGTGGCGCGGGGTCTTGGAAAACAACTGGCCGTCGGGTGGAAAGACGGGTACCACCGACGACAATGTCGACCTCTGGTGGGTCGGCTTTACGCCCAAGTACATCGCGACGGTGTGGCTTGGGTTCGATCAACCGGCCAACATTCGCGATGTGTTGGGCGTGTCCATGCCCAGTGGTCTATACCCGACCTTGATTTGGAAAGACATCATGGATGGAATGCACGAGGGAGCGGAACTCCAGGACTTCCAACGCCCCGAGGGTATCGTCGAGCGCACCGTATGCATAAAGTCCGGCCTGCTCCCGGGCCCCGATTGTCCCTCCGCTCAGCAACGCCGCGAGCTCTTCGTCCAGGGCACCGAACCCCGCCAGACCTGCGACGTCCACGTCAGGGTCGAGGTTTGCAGCGCGCACCCTAACCTGCTTTGGGACCCCGAATGCGTCGAGGCGGGAGAGCCCGAAACTCGCACATTCCTGGATCGGGAAAAGGTAGAGTCCATCACCGATGGCCGGGGCCGCACCATGCCCCTACCACAGGATATGGCAAACCGACCGCCCGACGAGTCCTGCACGGATGTCTACGGGACGCGTCCCCCCGAGCCGGATCCGGAATTCGAACCAAGTGATCCAGAATTCGAACCGAGTGATCCGGAAGAGGAAGTAGAGTGGGAGTGGGAGGTCACCGAATCGGCGACGCTCGATGTCAGCATGGGTGGATTCGACCCCGTCGTGCTGCGCGTTCCCTACGAGGCGCAAATAGACCTGACGGTAACGGCGACGGGCACGTCAGATCACCGGCTGATCATCGATGGATTGGGCGTTGATGTGTCGGTGGAGGCGGGTGAGACGCAAACGGTTACGGTCAGACCTACGCAGCCCGGCGTCTATCACATGTATTGCGAACTGCACTCATCGAGCAACGCCCTTCTTCACGGGAGGTTCATCGTAGAGAGATGATGGTAACGCCGTCTCCGCCCTCCGAGGGATCCCCGCTTCGATACGAGGCGACCAGGGGATGATCTCGGAGGTACTCCCTTACGGCCTCGCGCAAGGTACCGGTGCCCCGACCGTGGAGCACCGTTGCCTTACTTCCCCCGGCCAACAGGACGTCGTCGAGGTACTTGGCCACCTTGGGCAGGGCTTCTTCCACCGTGTGTTGGCGGATGTTGAGTTCCTCGGACAGGCTCTCCCCTTTTAGCCGCGACATCTCGCCGAGCCGAATCCTGTCTTTTTTCCGCTCCGGTTCCTCCACGGGCTCGAGGTCCGACATGGGTAGCCGGATCCTCATCACTCCAAGCTGCACCTCGGCATCCTCGTCTTCGCGGTTGACCTCGATTATGCTCCCGCGCTTGTCCAGGCTGATGACGCGGACGTGCTGACCGGGCCTCCAATCGGTGGGAACCCGATTCGTCTCCTCGTCGGCGCCATGGGATTTGGAACCCTCCTCGGGCTCTATCTCGCGGCTCTTTTTGCGCAGTTGCTCTTCGGTGCGACTCCTGAGATCCAGCGTGCGCCGCCTGAGATCCTCAGCCTTCTTCAGTGTTTCCCCGGGGTCCTTCCCCTCGGGTAGCCCCGACTTCAGCTCCACCGCCAACCGGTGTATGTCGCGAAGCAGTGCGTTCGCCTGGTCGCGCGTGGAACTCATCAATTGGCGCAATTCCGCCCTGGTGTCGTTGAGGACGTCCTCTTGGACACCGCGAAGATACTCCTCGCGCCGCTCGGCGCGACGCCGGAGCTTTTCGGCATCCTTGACCTCGGTCTCGACTCGCCGGCGGCTTTCCTCCCACGCCCGGCGATCCTCTTCGATGGCCCGGATCAGGGCCTGAGCATCCATCTCTTCACCGGAAACCGCGCGCCGGGCTCGGGCCAGTACCTCCGAATGCATACCCAGCCGTGCGGCGATCTCGAAGGCATTGCTCCTGCCCGGTGTTCCGAGCACCAACCTATAGGTCGGCGATAGGGTCTCCGAATCGAATTCCATGCTCGCGTTCGCAGCGCGATCCAGGCTGTAGACGAAACTTTTCAACTGCCCGTAATGCGTGGAGGCTACCGTCCGAACCTCCAGGTCGTGAAGATGATGGAGGATTCCCACCGCCAGGGGCGCCCCCTCGGCGGGGTCCGTTCCGGCACCGAGTTCATCCAGTAGAACCAGTGTGTCGGAGTCGGCGCATCGAAGTATCGGGATAACGTTGCTCATGTGAGACGAGAAGGTGCTCAGGTTCTGGGTTATGCTCTGCTCGTCGCCTATGTCGCAGTACACCGCCCTGAAGAGTCCCATTTCGCTTTCGGCATCGGCCGGGATGTGTAGACCCGATTGGCACATGAGGGTCAACAACCCTATGGTCTTGAGTGTAACCGTCTTGCCGCCGGTGTTGGGGCCCGTGACCACGAGGGTGTGGAAATCTTCGCCGATCTCCACGTCCAGGGGCACCACTTCTCCCTCCAGGAGAGGGTGCCTAGCCCTCACCAGGCGAAGGTATCCTCGATCATTGAGGGTGGGCGCCGCGGCTTCCATATCCTGCGAGGCTCGCGCCCGGGCATATATGAAATCGAGATGCGATAGGGCTTCTTGCTCTATGCGAAGCCGCCGGGATTCGGCCCGGACCATAGAACTGATCTCGGAGAGGATGCGAATAATCTCCGTCTCCTCGCGATCTCTCAATTCCCTCAAGCGGTTGTTCATTTCCACAACCATCTCGGGTTCGATGAACACGGTGGCCCCGCTGGAGGATTGCCCGTGCACGATCCCCTTCACCCTACCCCGGGATTCCTGCCGAACCGGGAGAACGTACCGACCGCTGCGCTGGGTCACTATGGCCTCTTGGAGGTGGTTTTTCAACTCGGGCCCGTGGACCATCCTGTCCAGGCGACGGCGCAACTCCTCGGAGCTATCCCTCAGTGAACGGCGAATCCTGCGAAGTTCCGGCGAGGCATCGTCGGCCACCTCCCCTTCCTCGGTGATGGCCGACCTGATGGATTTCTCCAGGCCGGTGTCCGTATCCAGGGCCTCCGCCAGATCGGCGAGGTGCTCGAGTCCCTCTCTTCTCTCCAGGTATCGCCTCAGCAGACGCGCGGCCCTGAGGCAGTCGGCCACCGCGAGCAGGTCCTCTGGGTCGAGGACACCCGAGCGCTCGGCCCGTCGAATAGGGGCGGAAAGGTCGGAGATACCCCCCATCGGGGGTGGCTCCTCATCCAGTAGCCGCCTCATCTCGGATGTCTCGTCGAGGGCCCGTCGGACGTCCTCCCCGGAGGATAGTGGGGACAGTTCCCGCGCCAGGGAGGATCCCAGGGAGCACGTGGCACCGGAGGCGACCCAATCCACTATGCGGGAGAATTCCATCTGGCGCAGCGCGGTGCCCAGCAGGTGCTCTTCCGCCTGCGCTAGGGTGGCGTCATTCCAATCTTCAGTTCTCACGGCCGGAGAATAACCTCCATCGCTCTCCTTTGGGAGTTGAAAGTAAAGATTCGAACTCTCGAACGTCGAGACAGTTCACCAGGTCGGCCGACGCGCACCATCCGCGTCGGGCGCAATCCACACCGTACGAGATCAGGTCCATGTCCCCGGGACCGTGGGCGTCGGTATTGAGGGCGAGCCCCACTCCGCTGCGCCTCGCCCGCCTAACCCAATCGAACGGGAGATCCAAACGATCCGGAGATGCATTGATCTCCAATATGGTACCGGTTTTTCGGCACTCTTCCAATACTGCATCCATGTCCGGGGGACCGGGGTTTCTGATCTCCAGGATTCTTCCCGTGGGGTGCCCGATTGCATCGACCATGGGATGCCTGGCGGCGGCCAGTAGGCGTTCGGTCAGGCCAGCCCGACCCGAGGCCATGAGTCCCGCATGAGCGGAGGCCAGGACGAAATCGAGATCCTCCAGGAGGCTATCCGACATATCCAGGCTCCCGTCCTCGAGGATGTCGACCTCCAGTCCGCGGAATACTCGTACGGCGGGGTACTTCCGGGATAAACGCCGGATCTCGCTCCCCTGTCGGAAGACCTCTTCCTCGTCCAATCCCCCGGCGACGTGCAGGGAGCGGGAGTGATCCGTGATGGCGAGGTATCGCAATCCCCTCTCCCGTGCGGCGACGATCATATCTTCGATGCTGCCGCGCCCGTCGGACCAGTTCGTGTGGCAATGCAATTCACCCCGCCTGTCGCCGACCTCGACCAATCGCGGCAGCCGATGCTCGCGGGCGAGGGCCACTTCTCCATCCCCGCGACGGAGCTCGGGGGGAACGAACTGCACATCCTGCCCCTCGTACAGGCGTCTATCGAGGAGTCCGTCGGATATCTCCAGTCCACGCTGCAGGTCCAAACCCATCTGCTGAATGTGTCCCGGGGATCCGGTCAGGAGGTAGGTCGCGGAGGCCGATTCCTCGGGGGGGCAGATCCAAAGGCGGACCGTTTGCCGTCCCGAGACCCTGACTTCCACGTAAGGATACTCCCTGGATGAATACCCCAGGCGGGAGACGCATTCGATCCACGGGAGGCCCACCAGTCGATGGGCCCGGCGCAGGAACTCACCCGGGGCACTCGCCGTTACGAGCAATTCCGGTGTTACAACCACCTCGGATCTTCTCCGCAGGTCCCCGACCGGGATCACAGACAACCCGAGGGAATCCTCGATGTCCAAGGCGATGCCCACGGAAATCCGATCCGCCCAATCCAGCGTCAGTCCCCGCGAGGGATCTCCGAGTCTTTTCAAACCGTTTCGAAGCTTTCGTTCTTCCCTGGAATCCATCCCGGGTAGGTGCCGGAGTCGCCGGTTCGTCGCCGCCCTCTCCAGACGCAATACCGAAGATATCCCGAGCTCGCGGTATATGGTTCGGGCCAGCACCCCGTCGATGCCCGGGATGCGGGAGAGATATTCGACGGGATCCGATGAGCCCCCCGGGGAAGTCAATATCCCCCTCGGGGCAGTGTTCTCGCCCGCCTCAGTCCGAAGACGGGCGAGGGAATGTCGCGCTTCACTCATCCACCTTCGCCCTGCTCGTCTCGTTTCATGGGTATCACTGGCTTGGTATCCCGGCGTCCCTTGCGATACTCATCCTCGAGCATCTGAACTACCCTGTCGTACCGCTCCTGGGTCTCGAGATAGTCCTCGGCGAGGGTGAGGGCAGTCAGTACGGCCAGCCTGGTCATATCCATCTTGGGCGACGCCTCGGCGATTTCCTTCATCCTGTAATCCACTTCCATGGCGACTTTGCGCAGCTGTGCGGCGCTCTTTTCGCCCTTCAAGATGTAACTTTTGTGATATATGTCTACTCTAACCTCGGCCATACGACACGACGGGTCCATTGGAAGTTCAACGTCCAACCCCCGTCTCGTCACCTCCCCTACTCTGGGTCCCTATCTTGGAATTCGCCTAATGTTCGTCGCGTTCCTCCAGGATGCGACCGACTTCTTCCCACCTGGCGTAGAGCCGCGACAATTCCGCCTCGATGGCAGCGTATCTCTTCACGGCCTCCGCTCCGGATCCCTCGGCGTAAGCGTCGGGGTCCCCGAGGGTTCGGGCCAGCTCATCGCGCTCTTTCTCCAGTGTCTCGATGGAGCTCTCTATCCGGCCGAGATCCTCGGGCTTCACCGAGGGTCGAGTTCTATCCCGGCGAGTCCTCGACGGGGATCGGGAATCGCCGCTCTTCTTCGCCGAAGCGACCTCTTTCCGTTGCGCTACCAACCGGGCCATCCTCGCCTTGTACTCCGAGTATCCTCCGAGATACCTCTCGACCTCGGCGTCGTTTATCACCCAAAGGTCCGTCGCAATCCGATCGACGAAGTAACGATCGTGGGTGACGAAGATGGCCGTGCCGTCGAAGGCCTCCAGGGCGTCCTCTAGGCTCTCCCGGGCACCGAGATCCAGGTGATTGGTGGGTTCGTCCAGGACCAGGAGCGTCGCCTCGAGCAACGATAGTCGCGCCAGGTGAAGCCGAGTGCGCTCGCCTCCACTCAACGTGCTGAGGGGATCGAAAACCTCTTCCCCGACGAAACCGAATCTCGCCAACTCCGAACGCGCCTCGCTCACGGTCATCCCCGGAAAATTCCGTCGAAGCTCCGCCTCGACGGCCAGGTCTTCGTCGGGAAAAGCCAAATCCTGGGGGAAGTAGCCGGCGGTGACCCCGACTCCATACGTGATTTCACCGGAGTCCGGGGCGTCTTCGCCCACGAGCACGCGAAGCAGGGAGGTCTTCCCCGCTCCGTTTGGTCCGAGCAGGGCGATCTTTTGCCGCCGGTAGAGGTCCAGGTCCAGGTCACTCACCAGCGTCCTCTCGCCGCGCGTTATGGTCACTCCCCGGGCCCGCAACACCTCTCGGCCGCTCCTGGGAGCCCTCAGGATGAGTCCCATCCCCCCGGGAGGGTCCGGAGGCGGTTCCACCTTCTCCATGCGCTCTATCTTCTTCTCGCGGTCCTTGGCTTCCCGGGCCCTCTGTCCGGCCCCGTACCTGCGAACGAAATCCTGGAGACGCTCCTTCTCCTCCACGTATTCGCGGTAATGCTTCCACTGGATATCCCGTCGAGCCTCGCGGGCGGCGATGAATTCACTGTAGTTTCCCCGGTACAGCTCGGCCCTGCCCCCGTGAATCTCCAGGATGGAGTTGGATACCCTATCGAGGAAGTAACGGTCGTGGGATACGACCACCACGGATCCCGGGTAGGAGCGAAGGAATTCCTCCAGCCACTCGCTGGATTCCAAATCCAGGTGGTTCGTGGGCTCATCGAGCAAGAGGATTTCCGGTTCCTCCAGTAATGCCCTGGCCAGTGCCAGCCTAACTCCCTCTCCGCCGGAGAAGGTGCGTACCTCGCGATGCAGCGACTCCTCGGGAAAACCGAGTCCCCCGAGTATCTCCCTCGCCCGCGCTTCGATGCCGTACCCGCCGGCGTCCTCGAAGGCCGTCATGAGGCTCCCGTACCGCTCGAGCACCCGCGAGCGATCGTCCTCACCGGTTTCCCGGGCGATCTGGGATTCCAGCTCGCGGAGCCTCCCCTCCATTCGATGGAGGTTTTCGAAGGCACCCATGACCGCGGCGAATACGGTCACGCTTCCGTCGAATTCGACCTCCTGGGACATCATTGCCAGGGAAACGTCGTCACCTACCGTGGATACCGTTCCCTCCTCGGGGTGCAGTTTGCCGGCCATTATCCGAAGCAGCGTCGACTTGCCGGCCCCGTTGGGACCGACGATTCCCAGGCGATCGCCGCGTTCGACGGAGAGGGATACCCCGCTGAAAATCGGGACACCGTCGAAATACTTGGCCACGTCCCTGACGAGCATTTGCGTCATAGAATTACCTCCATCGGTCCCGTCAGGATCTCAGTTCGGCCCCGATATCCTGCACCAGGGCCCGGCGCACGACCTCTTGGCATTCATCCACCTCTTCATCGGTGAGGGTGCGATCGTGGGCGCGGTATACGAGGTGGTAAGCCATGCTCTTGTACCCCTCGGGAACGGGATCTCCGCGGTAGATGTCGAATAACCTGACTTCCTCCAGGAGTTCCCCGGCGGATGCTTCGATGCACCCGGCCACCCGGAAGTGGGCGACATCGTCGGGTACGACCAGGGCGATATCTCGTCCCGAGGACGGGAAAGACGGCGCGGGTAGGACCCGGGGGACGTCGTCGGCGCAGTGGGCCAAAGCCTCCCCGTCCAGCTCACAAAGCACCACGACGCCCTCGATGTCCGCCCGATCCGCGATATCGGGGTGCAATTCGCCGAAGTGCCCCAGTTCGACCCCGCGGGCGACGATCCGGGCACCCCGGCCCGGGTGCAGGTAGTATTCGTCCGAAGTCTCCACCTCGTAAGCCCGCACCCCCAGGGCGCGGAGCATTCCCTCGATGACTCCCTTGAGGAAGTAGAAATCGGCCTCCATGGTCTCGCTTTTGAGCCAGTGGTCGCTGGAGGTGGGACCGGCGGCGAGCAAGGTCATCCGGAGGGGTTCCTCCGGCAAGGAGGTCGGCGGTAGTTCGCCGGGCACGTAGATCCGCCCGAGTTCGAACACCCGGACACCCTCGTGGTCCACCCGGTTCACTTCCAGGGTCTTCAACACATCGGGTATTAGCGTGGACCTCAGGTTCGACTGCTCATCGCGCATGGGATTGGTCACCGGGAGCAACCGCCGGTGGGGGTGATCCTCGGGCGTTCCCATGATCTCGAGATACTCCTTCGGCATCCAGGATCTCGTAACGATCTCGTTGAAGCCGGCGCCCACCATGTACTCGACGGCGGTGTTTTCCGCCACGGTGCGCTTGTCGGGTACGTACCCGAATACTTCCGTCCTCGGCAGCTCCGCGGGGATCTCGTTATAGCCGTGGAGCCTGGCCACCTCCTCGGCGAGGTCCACCGGGATGGCAACATCCGATCGCCACGAAGGCACCACTACCTCCGATGAGTCCCCGGGTACTTCGAACCCGAAGCGCTCGAGATAGTCGACTATCCGGGCCCGGGTCAGTTCGGTGCCGAGCAGGCCATTGATGGCATCCACGTCCAGGGGGAGCTTCCTGGGCTCCCGGGGCTCGGGATAGTGATCCGCCACGGGGCCGAATCGCACACCGGAAAGGATGGCATCCAGGATGGATACTACCCTCTCCAGGGCGAAAAGCGTGGCCTCGGGATCCGCACCCTTCTCGAACCTGAGGGACGCGTCGGTTTGCAGGGCCAGTTTACGGGACGTCTTCAGTACGTTCCTGGAGTCAAAGTGCGCCGATTCTAGCAGAATGCGCGACGTGCCTTCGTGTACCTCGGAATTCTCACCGCCCATGACTCCGGCGACACCCACGGCACCCCCGGAGTCCGCTATGACCAGGTCCCCTTCGCCCAGGGAGCGCTCCCGGCCGTCGAGGGTGACGAGGTTTTCTCCCTCCCGGGCCCTCCTGACGATTATCCGTTCATCGCGCAACCGATCCAGGTCGAAGGCGTGGAGGGGTTGTCCCGTCTCCAACATCACGTAGTTGGTCACGTCGACGACGTTGTTGATGGGTCGAACTCCCGAGGCCAGAAGATCCCTTTGTATCCACCACGGTGACGGTTCCACCTTGAGTCCCTCTACGACCACGGCGGTATACCGGGGACAAAGATCGGGGTCCTCCACGGTCACCTCGGCGACGGGACCGTCGGCTTCCCGGGGCAGGCCCGGCTCCGGGCGCCGAAGCCCACAGCCCGCTGCGGCATCCACCTCCCGGGCGATACCCAACACGCTTTGGCAATGGGTGGCATAGTTGGGGGTGAGATCGAAATCGTAGGTCCAATCCTCGAGGCCCAGGGCCTCCACGGCCGAAACGCCGGGGCGGCCATCGGCCAGCTCCAACAAGTACTCCGAAGGTCCCCCGGGTATCCCCAGTTCCGCCGCGGAGCAAAGTATACCCTCGGAAATCACGTCGCCGAACTCCAGGGCGGAGACCGGGCTTCCGTCACCCATCTTACCCCCGGGCGGAACGTACGGGACCAGGATACCCTCGCGAACGTTCGGGGCCCGGCTGACGACCGTCACCCTCTCCGATCCCGTGTCGACGGTACAGACGGCGAGACCATCGGGTCGTGTATCGACTCCGGCGATCATGCCCATTATCGCATCCCCGGGCACGGCTTCGGCCAGGTGAGAAATCTCCTCTACGTTGAGACCCTGGAAAGTGAGGGTCCGCGCCAACTCCTCGGGGGAGCTATCCACCGGGGCGTGGCGCCGAATCCATCTATAGGATGCCTTCATCTCAAACCACCCCCGAATTGGCGCAAGAAACGCAGATCATTCCTGTACAGTGATCGCAAATCGTTTATCCCGTACCTGATCATGGCCAGTCGCTCTATCCCCATCCCGAAGGCGAAGCCGGAGACTTCCCCGGGATCGTAACCTCCGTTGGCGAGGACGGTGGGGTGCACCATTCCGGCGCCCAGGATTTCCAAAAAACCCTGGCCCCCGCAGGCGGAACAGCCCCGTTCTCCGCAGCTGGTACACGTCACGTCCACCTCGGCGGAGGGTTCGGTGAAGGGGAAGTAGCTGGGGCGGAAACGCACGTTTACCGCCTCTCCGAAGAGGCGTCGAGCGAACTCCGTGAGGGTGCCGCGGAGGTGCCCCATGGTGATCCCGCGATCCACCAGGAGTGCCTCGCACTGGTGAAAGACGGGGCTGTGACTGGGATCCTCGGTGTCCCTTCGGTAAGTCCGACCGGGTCCTACGATTCGCACCGGCAGCCGCGG
>SLGS01000211.1 GCA_007136565.1 Clostridia bacterium
CGATGAGCCGGCCACAGGTGTTCGCGGCAGCCGGCAATGAACAATGCCCCACGTCACGGGGACGGGCCGTCCGCACTACTGCCGAAGTCCCCCGCCTCCCACCCATACTTTCCCCACCCCTCGAAAACCTGCACGATGTCCTTGCCCGCGCTCTTGGCATCGAACAGCGCCTTATCAGCCGCATCCACCAGATCCGCGAATTCCTCCATGTCTTCGCGAATCCGGGCGATGCCGAAGCTCGCGGTGACGCGAGTCGGAGGAGCCTTGGGTACGCGAATGAGATCCGCTCCGATGGCGTGCCGAAGGCGCTCGGCGACCTCTTGGGCGTCGGAGATCGTCGCTTCCGGAAGCAAGAAGGCCAGTTCCTCTCCTCCATACCGACAGGGAATATCGCCCTTCCGGAGTTTTTCTATGCATCGGCGGGCTATCTCCTCGAGGACACTATCCCCGCGTACGTGACCGTATCTCTCGTTGATTTCCTTGAAATCGTCCAGGTCGGCGATCACCAGGGACAGGGGTGAATCCAGCCTCCGAGCGCGATGAAACTCGCGACTTCCCGCGTCGAAGAAGAACCTTCTATTTCGCAGTCCCGTGAGCTCATCGGTGATGGCCAGCTCGGTGACCTCCCGGAAGAGTTGGGCATTCTCGATGGCCAGGCCGGCCTGGCCGGCAAAGCCCGCCGCGAGATGGCGATCCGAGGGTTTGAATTCCCCTTCACCACCATCGAGTCTTTCGAGGATCGCAGCTCCGACGCAGGCTTCGCGGGTACCTATGGGAATGAGCATCACCGAATACGTGCCATCAGCATCGCCGCGAGCCCGTCTCCCTTTCCCCGCTCCTGATCCATCCAGGATGGACACTTCCCCGGAATCGAAAGCCTTCTCCAGGAGCTCGACCTCGAAGTCATCCGGGGATGTGATTCCGTCTTCAAGCGCGGGCCTTCTGGCCAGCACCCTGGCGCCTTGCTCGTCGGACACCGCGAAACTCGCTTTGTCGAAGGCGACGATCCCGCCCAGGTGCCGAAGGAATCTGTCGGCCAAGTCTCCCTCGGTGGCTGCGATGGATATGTCCGCTATCATGCGATTTGAGGCATCCACGTAGACGAGCTGGCGATTCCTCCTTTCGGCCGCTTCGCGTTGGCGAGTCGCCGCTCGCAGGTCGTACGCGGTCCCGGCGAATATGAAGACTACCTTCGCGATGAACCCCAGCTGGCCCCCGTAAAGGGTGACGAAGGAATCCCCCAGTATGCCCAGCGACCTCATTATCATGAGGGATATCCCGGTGCCGAATACCAGCCACCCGAAGAACATAAAAGCCGACGGCACATGACCACCCCGCCAGCACACCAATGTGGCCGGGATCGTGGCGAACAAACTGGTGATCATGATCCCGATGGCGATCTTCATCATGATGGTAACCGGCAATACCAGGGACGTGGGCGCGAGCCCGGCGCAGAGAACGGCCATCCCCGCCAAGATATGGCCCACTATCGGGAGGTGATTCTCGATGGGAAGGGTCGTGCGGACGTGCAGGAAGCCGGTGGCACCGGCGACCAGGAGTAGGCAGTTTATCAATGCACTCCCACCGGGGCGTCCCGGCCAAAGGAACTGAAAGCCGAGACCATTTACCCCGAAGAAGAAAAGCCCCGTGGCGAAGATGAATACCGCGTAATACAGGTATTCCCGGCTTTCGGTGAATACGTATAAGAAGACCGCGTAAAGGGCTATCAACAAGAGGAAACCAAAGTAACCACCGAGGAAGAGGTAATCCCGCTGGGTGTATTCCGCGAAGGCGTTCCACTCCCAAAGCGTCACCGGGAACACCAGGGCTGTCTCCGACTCGATTCGCATTAACATGGGCCTGTCATCGTCCCATTCCCGGGGAAGATCGAAAACGATGTTTCGGTGCGAGGGGCTTCGCGCGGAAAGGCCCATGCCGCTGCCGTCCACCCGGTGGGTGTATCCCCCGGGAATGTCGGGAACGTAAAGATCCACGTGATCCAGAAGCGGATAGCCCACTTCCACCACCCAACGGTATTCCGGGGCACGCGATTTCAACGGCATCTGCGCCCAGATCACGACATCTGAATAGGAGAAACTCGGGGCCCTGCTGTCCCCGTGGAGGACGAAGCGATCTCGGTATGCTTCGCTCGAAACATCTTCTATGGAAAGGGTCCCCTCTTCGTCCACGAGCAACGCCAGGTAAGGATTCAAATTGTATCGAAGCCGGCCAGGGGACAGATCTACGTGCTCACCGTTCGAAGCCGAGACGCCCCCGGCGACGAGCATCATTAATATGGCCAAGGATATGACAGCGATCCCCTTCTGATTCCACAATGTCGTCCATCCGCCATTCTCGGGGAGATTTCACCGCTCCCGGGGAAAGGCATCCCGCCCACCGACGCCGTCGCCGTGGGAAGGATCCCGGTCCCTCCGGATACCCATATCAACAAACATAACACTTGCGAGGCATCCGCCGCACCGGCCGGAAAACGCAGTCGATCAAAGACAATCGGTGGAATCCACCGTTCCCCGGATCAAGTCCCTCTCGGGAACCGGATAGTCCCCGAGGCCATATGCCCCCTTCAGCTGCTCCGACAGCATCGGGACCCTCTCCGATACTGCCCGTGAAGGATACATAACGGCCAGTACCTCTCCGCGGGCTACCCGATCCCCCACCTTTCGCTCGAGGACCAATCCGGCCGACAAGTCCACACGCCCCCCGCGAGCTTCCCGGCCTGCACCCAACGCCATGGCGATTTCGCCGACGATACGGCCGTCTAGGTGTTGCACGTAACCGTCCCGGGGGGAGCAAACGGCCACCCTCCACTCGGAGTGGGGCAGGAGAGCGGGATCTTCCAGGATGCGGGCATCTCCACCCTGGGCTTCGATCAACTCGGCGAACTTCTCGAGGGCCTTCCCCGAGCGCAAGGCCCCGTCGGCCCTGCGCTCGGCCTCCGGGAAATCGGAGCAGCTTCCCGAGATGATCAGCATACGGGCGGCCAGGGACACGCACAATCGACGCAAATCCTCCGGTCCGCCTCCTTCCAGGACCTCTATGGCCTCTGAGACTTCGAGGGCATTGCCCACCGCAAAGCCCAGGGGCTCTTCCATATCCGTGACCACGGCGGCAACCCTCTTGCCCGCCCTGCGCCCTATTCCCACCATGGAGCGGGCCAGTTCCATGGCACTCTCATAGTCCGGCATCAACGCCGCCCTACCGGCCTTCACGTCCAACAAGACGGCATCCGCACCGACGGCCAATTTCTTGCTCATGATACTGGAGGCTATCAGCGGAAGGCTTTCCACCGTCCCGGTGACATCCCGCAACGAGTATAGTGCTCCGTCCGCCGGTACGAGGTCCGGCATTTGCGCGACGATGGCGGCTCCGGTCGCCTCTATGACCCGCATTATCTCCGGTATCTCGAGGGAAGTGCGAAAACCGGGAATGGAATCCAACTTGTCGATGGTACCACCCGTGTGCCCCAGGCCGCGGCCGGACATCTTCACCACCCCCACGCCACAGGAGGCGACGAGGGGTACCAGGATCAAGGTGACCTTGTCCCCCACTCCGCCGGTACTGTGCTTATCGACCATGACGGCATCAAAATGTGCGGCGAGGTCCAGCTGTCGGCCCGACTCCGCCATGAACCGGGTCAGCGCGAAGGTCTCGTCCTCGTCCATGCCCCGGAAATAGACGGACATCAGAAAGGCCGCCGCCTGGTAATCGGGTATATCGCCCGCCGTGTACCCGGATACAATCTCCCGTATCTCCCCGGCCGAAAGCGCATACCCGTCCCTCTTCTTTCGGATGATCTCCAGCGGTCGCATCCGGATTACCCCCTCCAGTGGCACCCATCGATTACCCCCGTTAACATTGTAAGATTCGCGGGGAAACCCGCCAAGGAGGAAGCTCGTCCAGGCAGGATTCGACGCCGATTCTGGCCAAACCCGGATTATCACGGGAGTTATCGGAGGTGAAAGATTGCGAGACCTCATGGTTGCCGCAAGGGAAGTGCAGGGATCCTTTCTGACCGAAGA
>SLGS01000172.1 GCA_007136565.1 Clostridia bacterium
ACTCGCCGGGTTTCTCCTCGGATTTCGCGTAATCTCCGAGGTCCTATTGAGCTCCTTGCCAGCGGAGCTCGTCCCCTCCCGCTACATTGGCCGCTGGCGGGGAGTGCTCGATCTTTGTACCGGGCTCGTCGCCATCCCAGCCCCGATACTCGGTGGACTGCTTTGGGAATCCGTTGGTCCTCACACCGTGTTCTTGGCGGTCGCGGCGATCGATTTGTTCGCCGTGCTACCCCTGGTTAGTACGTTACCCGAGACGGCCTCCTTGGAATGAATCCCGAAAACCCAGGCATTTTGGGTATTCTCATCGGCCACCGCCTCCGGACAGGCACTTCCCGTAACGCTCCCTTGGCAGAGGTTCGCGCCGGACCCGTGATAAGACGCCGATGTTAAGATTCGAGCACCTTGTCATCTCGAGTAGATTGTGTACGTCAAATCGATGAGCCCCAAGGTTTTGTTGCGCTTATGTGAGCCGAATAGATGAATTGACTCAAATCGTGAGAACCCGACCACTGGCCGACGATGGCATCGCCGCCGTCTTGGGCTGTGATCTTGACGTCCACAAACCCGTGATCTGCAGCCATCCTGCGAACTTCGTCCGAAGTGACGGCGCCGCTTATGCAACTGCAGTAAGCATTCACATCTTCACTCAATTCGTCCGGGAGGTCCGTCCCGTTGTTGAGTACGTCACTGATGGCTATCCTACCACCGGGCTTCAAGACTCGGTACATTTCCGAATATACTTTCGGTTTGGCGAGGGACAAATTGATCACGCAGTTGGAGATGATCACGTCTACGGATTCATCCGCGACAGGCAGATATTCGATTTCCCCGAGGCGAAACTGAGCATTGCCGATATCGTTGTTCTTTGCAACGGCCCGGGCCCTATCAATCATTTCCGGGGTCATATCCACGCCGATAGCCATTCCAGAAGCGCCTACTTTGTTCGCAGCCAAGAATACGTCGAAGCCGGGGCCGCACCCTAAGTCTAAGACTTTCTCCCCCTCGGAGATCTCAGCCATCTTTATGGGGTTTCCACAGCCCAGGCCCGAGAATGCCTCCGCACCGGGTGTCGTGACATCGTCCTCAGTATAGCCGTGAAGACTCGCCTTTCCCCCGCGGCCATCATCTCCACAGCAGTCAACCCCGCAACAGCTGCTGCCGTCGAGCGCGGTCTGGCTATAGTGTAAACGCAAGTGCTTCATCCTTTGTTCATCCATTACTATCAACCTCCATCTTACTTATATCACGAGTTAAGCATATATGATATTCGCCAATTCCCTGGTCTTTCCAGGATGTGCCGGACTCCCGAGACCGCCCATAGCGCCTGAGAGATACGGGAAGTTGCTGCCGACCAGTAAAAGGGCTGCAGCGAGATTGATTGAATGCGCTTTAATTTGTATGTAGTTAATGGATTGCGCACAGGAAGATGAACCGAATCGGCTTGAAGAACACATGCTGATGACCCTACCAACGAAGAACCCCCCGTTTTCCCTATTGGGACGGGGGATTATCGGTGTGGACGTGAGGGGATTTGAACCCCTGACCTCTAGAGTGCGATTCTAGCGCTCTCCCAACTGAGCTACACGCCCGATTGCCGGCTGGAAGTCCCAACCGAAACCAATGACAATTGTATCCGAGTAATGGCACTAGGTCAACGATTTGGGCGGCGAGTTGCCCGGTGGATCAGAAGAGTTCGACTTCGGTGCCGAGACCCTCATCTTGAGCCCTTTGATGGACCTCCGTGGCGACGGCGACATCCAGGGCTGCAAGACCCACTGCCTTGAATACTGTGATCTCATCGGCGCACGTTCGCCCGGGTGCGCGCCCGGCCAGGATGTCTCCCAGCTCCGCGTCCACGATATCGCCCCCGATTTCTCCGCGCTCGAAGGGTTGGATGAAGTCACCCGCCTCTTCCCAGCAGGCCTCGCGACTGTCCACGATGATGCGATGGGCCTTCGCCAGGACATCCACACCGATTTCGGCCATCTCGGGGGTATAGGAACCTACACCGGTGACGTGACTGCCGGGGGATAGATCATTCGCGTCGATTACCGGTTTCCTAGAGGTTGTGGCGCAAAGCACTACGTCGGCAACGGAAACGGCCTGGGAGGCCGTGGATACGCGTTGAAAGTGAGCCCCGGGGAATTCCGATTCCATCTCGGCGATGAAAACTTCACTCCTGGAGGGATCGACGTCGAAAACGTACACTCCGGTGATATCTCTCACCGCGAAAAGGGCCTTCAACTGCGACCTCGCCTGAACCCCGGCTCCGATGACCGCGGCGCGTTGGGCGTCGGATCGGGCCAGTCGATCCGACGCGGCACCCCCGGAGGCACCCGTCCTCAGGGCCGTGAGCGTCGCCGCTTCCATGATCGCCAGGGGCACGCCCGTGTCCCCATCGAGCAATACCATGAGCCCGGTGATGGTCGGTAGGTCTACTAGTCGATTTCCCTCGAAGACGGAGACGATCTTGACACCACCGGCGTTGGTCGTCGCGATGTAGGAAGGCATGGTGAGGGTGGTGCCGGCCGGCATAACCATGGGTGTCCTAAGGGGGGTCAGGGTTTCGCCCGCGCTGAAGGCAATATACCCCTCGGAGACAACCTCGATGGCCCGATTCATGGGCAGTGCCCTGTCAATATCTCGACCCGTGAGGATCAGCAATTCCCTTCCCCCTTCATTGTTCGGTTGAAGATCTAGTTCTATCGTCCCCGCGGACATTCCTGTCGCGCTCCGCGCTCGATTACTACCGGAGGCCGGGAGGATACGCAGCCGCACTGATGAAGGTATGCAAAGCACATCGCATCATTGCACAACATTGGATGGGAGGGTCACCATTGCGATCTCCTACCGTTAGGTTGGGTAACCGGGGACCCGTGATACCGCGATTGATATTCGGCACCGAGCACATCGTGCATCTCGACCCGAGCGAGGGTGGACGTTTGCTCGATGAGGCTCGCCGGGAACTGGGGCTATTTCACTGGGATACAGCACCGGCGTATGGAAGTCACCCCCATGTGGCAGAGGGGATGGCCCTGGCCAACAGGGAGGAGGTGCTGGTGACGAGCAAGGTCCCATCGCCCTCGCGCGACGGCGCCCGCCAGGATCTCGCCGGCATCTTGCGGGATCTCGACACCGAGTACCTGGATATATGTTTCCTCCACAACGTCAAAGCCGGTGAGTACGATCTTCACGCGCCCGCCCTGAATTACCTGGTGGAGGCACGTGATCGGGGATTGGTCCGCCATGTCGGCATATCTTCCCACGTCCCTTCCGTGCTTCGTAGGGCGGTTTCCGAAGAGACTATCGATATCGTATGTGGCACGTTGAACCTGGACGGATCCCGGATCGATGGCGACGAGACCCTCGAGGACATGAAGTGCGCCCTGGGCGAGTGCCACGCCGCTGGCAAGGGCATTTACGTAATTAAGGTGCTGGGTGTGGGTGACCTGGTGGGTGACTTGACGGGCGCCATCGGATACGCCGTGAAGCAACGCTTCGTTCACGCGTGCAACATAGGAATGCGGGACCTGGACCAGGCCCGCGAGAACCTCGAAATAATTATCGATTCGCTCGGAGAGGATGAGGATGGATGACAGATATGCTCATAGTTCTCAACAAAGATGAAAACACCATATCATTCATCAATGCGGAAACCGGGGTCACCGAGGCCCTATTGCCCGTGGACGTAAACCCCCACGAGATCGCGGTCACCGCGGACGGGAAGACCTCCTTCGTCACCAATTCGGGGGGCAACACCGTCTCCATCATAGACAATCGTGGTCCCGAGGAAATCGAGAGGATCAACCACCCATTATTCCACTTCCCCCACGGGATCGGATTATCCGCCGACGAGTCCGAGCTCTTCATCGCGGCTACCCGCTCAAATCGAGTATTTGTCTTCGATGTGGAGAGCCGGGAGCCCACGCAGGTCCTGGAAACCTACCAAAAGAGCACGCACATGATCTACTTCGATCCCGACAAGACCAAGATCTTCGTTCCCAACATTGGGTCGGATAACATAACCATCCTC
>SLGS01000173.1 GCA_007136565.1 Clostridia bacterium
CCCTGCTCGCCCTGGTGGCCGGTTTGATCGTGGGCAGCATAATCCGAAGGCGGCGCCGAGAGGATGAATACATACTCCACAGGCCGGAGCTGGAGGAAGATTGGGACCTCGAGGGCGTTGCGAGCACCGTACATCGTGACGGAAATCGAGAAGCCCTACTCGAGGCCATCGGAAGGGGTTCGGATGGACTCCGCGGCACGGCGCAGCAAATGGCCGACGAAAACCCCGCCCGGGTTGCCGAACTGGTGAGGACCTGGCTAGCCGAAGACGGTGGACGAAATCGTTAGGAAGGGAGGAAACGCGGTGGCGCAAAGTATCGAAACTCTCACCCCGAAAGGGCGTAGTCCCAGCCTGGAGAACATGACAGGTCGGGAAAAGACCGCTGTGCTGCTGATTTCACTGGGCAGCGAAACCGCCGCCAAGGTTCTAAAGCATTTCGGGGAGGAGGAGATCGAGAGCATCACCTACGACATCGCCACTATGGATAACGTGCCCGCGGAAGTCAGGGATGCTGTGCTCGAAGAGTTCGCCAGCATAGCCACGGCGCAGCAATACGTCTCCCAGGGGGGAGCCGACTACGCCAGGAGCATCCTCGAAGATGCCGTCGGTAGCCAGCGGGCGGTGGACATAATGTCCCGTCTTACTTCCTCCCTCCAAACGAGGCCCTTCGAACTCCTTCGGCGAATGGACGCGGAACAATTGCTCAACTTCTTACAGGGCGAGCACCCTCAGACCATCGCCCTGATCATCTCCTACCTCGCGCCGGAACAGGCCGCCGAGGTACTTCAGGCAATCCCCGAGGAGATCCAGGTCGATGTTTCCCGCCGTCTCGCCCTCATGGATCGTACTTCTCCGGGAATCCTCGAGGAGATGGAGGAGCTCCTGGAACGGAAGTTCTCTTCCCTCATGCACCAGGATCACACGAAGACCGGCGGCGTGGGATCCCTGGTCGACATCCTAAACCGAGTGGATAGAAGCACCGAGAAAACGATCCTGGGGCGCCTCGAGGATTACGACGCAGAGTTGGCCGACGATGTCCGAAAACGCATGTTCACCTTCGACGACATCGCCATCCTGGATGGCAGGGCCATCCAGCGCGTATTGCGGGAAGTTGACCTGCAGGAGGACCTGCCCATGGCACTCAAGGCGAGCAGCGACGAAGTCAAGGACAAGATCCTATCCAACCTCTCGTCCCGGGCGGCGGAGACCGTGGTCGAGGACATGGAGTTCCTCGGTCCCGTCCGACTGGCGTCCGTGGAAGAAGCTCAACAGCGCATAGTTGCCGTCGTAAGAAGCCTCGACGAAGAGGGAGAGATCGTGATTCTCCGCGGACGGGAGGAAAACCTTGTCACCTGAGTCCAGCGTAATCAAGGGATCGAGGGCTCGGGTTTCCGGGTCCCTGAGGATCCCCGCGGTACCCCTGAACCCAAGGCCCGAACCCGCCAGTTCAACGGATACCAGGGGGGAAGAGCGAGCTCACCCCACATCCGACGAGGTGATCCGACGGGCGCGACGCGATGCCGCGCGCACGCTGATCGCCGCCCGCAGGAAGCGGGACGAGATCTATCGTCGAACCCGGATCGCCGCCGACGAACGCGGGTACTCCGACGGATTGCAGCGAGCGGAATCCCTGCTGCGGGAGATCGAGCAGTGGTGGGCGAGCATCCGCGAGGCGGAGTCGGATAGATCGCAAGAGCTCGCGGGCAACATTACTGAACTGGTCGCGGAGACCGTCGGAAAGGTCCTGGAAAAGGAAATGGCAAGCGACCGCGACACCGTTCTTCGGCTGGTCGAAAACAACCTGAGGCGATTCACCGAAGTCGCCGATATCACCCTGGCCGTATCCCCGGGCGATCTACCCCACATCCTCGAAAACCGAGAAAGATTGGCGGAACAGATGCCCCCGAGGACGGAGCTGCTCCTCACTTCGGATCCGGACCTCGAAAGCGGAGAATTCCGGCTGTTGGGGGACGAGGGCATCGTCGTCGGCACGGTCGATGAACTCGTCCGATCGCTTCGAAGGCGGATCGAAGACGGAGAGAGGAGCGACGACTGAAGTGGACCCCACCCTCGAGATGGCCAGGATCCACCGGATTTGCGGCGATTGGGACCCCTGGGAAAAGCACGCGTACATAAAGCGAGTGGTCGGGATGACCCTCGAGGCCAGGGGACCATCTGCCCGCGTCGGTCAACTTTGTCGTCTCCTGGAGGAAGGCGGGACAGGGGAGGAAACCATGGCCGAAGTGGTCGGTTTCACTGACAACACCACCGTTTTATTGCCCCTGTCCGAATTGCACGGTGTACGTGCCGGCACTCGAGTTCAAATAACTCCGGGCACCTTCCGAGTTCCCGTGGGGATGGAACTGCGGGGCAGGATCATAGACGGACTGGGCCGGCCGATCGATGGGGGACCGACGCTCGATTTGAGGGACCGCAGGGACATCGTGGCCCGGCCGCCGCATCCCTTGTCGCGCATGCGGGTGCACGAGCCCCTGGAGCTGGGCATCAGGGTGATCGACGGTTTGCTGACCTGCGGGCGGGGCCAGCGCGTCGGCATATTCGCCGGGAGCGGGGTAGGTAAGAGCACTCTGATGGGGATGATCGCCAGATCCAGCGATGCGGATGTAAACGTCATCGGGCTAATAGGCGAGCGGGGACGCGAGGTGCGGGACTTCATCGAGGATCAGTTGGGTCCCGATGGTCTCGCCAAGTCGGTGGTCGTCGTGGCCACCTCGGATCAACCTCCTTTGCTCAGGATCAAGGCGGCCCAGGTTGCTACCACCATCGCCGAGTATTACCGCGACGGCGGATGGGATGTCTCGCTCATGATGGATTCGGTAACCAGGTTCGCCATGGCCCAGCGGGAGGTGGGCCTGGCGGCCGGTGAACCACCAACGACACGAGGATATCCACCATCGGTTTTCTCCAGCCTATCCCAATTGCTGGAGCGCGCCGGGAATTCGGATCGAGGTACCATGACGGCGTTTTACTCGGTCCTGGTAGAAGGAGACGACATGGACGAACCGATAACCGACGCCGTCCGCAGTATCCTCGACGGGCATATACAACTCTCGCGGTCCCTCGCAGAGGAGAACCACTACCCGGCGGTGGACGTGCTTCGCAGTGTAAGCAGGTTGATGGTGGACATCACCGACGAGGAACACCGTAGTGCCGCAGCGGCCCTCAAGGGCCTACTGGCAGCATACGAGGACGCTCGAGATCTAATCAGCATCGGTGCATATCAACGGGGTGCCGATCCGAAGGTGGATTCCGCGCTGGATATGCTACCGCGGATCCGCGCCCTCTTGCGACAGGAATCCCGGGAAAGGACCCCCCTGGAAGATACGCGTGGTTCCCTACTGGACCTATTCCCGAACCGGGAGGTGCAGCGACATTAGCCCCCGCGAAGAGTTCAGGCTAGAACGACTTTACAGGTTGCGGACGCAGATGACCGAGGCGAAGGAGGTGTTGAAACGCAAAGCAGACGAGGAGAAGGAAATCGCCAGGGAAGCCGTCGACGAAAGTGCGGCGAGAATCGCCAGGAGCATCGGTGACACCCTGGATCGAACGGAGCGAGGATGTTCGGCGCGGCAACTTCGACAGGATCACTCTTACAGGATCCGCCTGGAAAGGGAGCGGACGAAAAGGGAGCGAGTACTCGAGACGAAGGAAGACCTGGCCCGTTCCCACCACCGGGAACTGGTCCGGGCGAAAAAAGATGAACAGGTGCTGGAGAAACTCCGGCAACGCCACCGGTCCTCCATGGTCAAAGAGGAACGCCGCCGCGAACAGAAGGCCCTTGACGAGGCGGCCGGTCGCACATTCTATCCGAAGGGAGGTGATGAATAATGATTGATGCCATACTGCCGGCGATGAGGGACGTGGATCCAGGATGTCTGGTAGATGGTTGGCTCGAAACCGCATCCGGCGAGGATACCAAGGCCGAAGGATGGCTCACCCTTCTCGTATCCGCCCTGGCGGGTGAGGAATCGGATATCGAGGAACTCGATCTACCCGGCGA
>SLGS01000033.1 GCA_007136565.1 Clostridia bacterium
CAAGTTCCCGGAGCGTGTCTCGCTCCTCCATGGGTTCCATCTCCCCTCAAAATCAAAAACGACCCGTCCCCCAGGGACGAGCCGTCATAGCCCGCGGTGCCACCCCGATTATCCCGTCTTCCGGGATCTCTCCGGCCAACCTAAGTTTTCGTCTCGAACTTCTCGGGAACCCTTCCCGGGTGGATGGTAGCGCCCAGAAACTATCGACATCCCAGCAACGCCGATTCTCTGCGACTTTCCGAGCGGTACGGCCCGTTCCAGTTGTTCCGAGCATTGCGTCTCGAGTGAATCCATGATAACCCACGCAGGAGCATCCCGCAATATCCCGCCCTCCAAGAGACTACGCGGAGGAAATTCGTATCCGGCGGGTAAAGGGCACATTGAAAGGGGAAGGTGATTCGCATGACGATTTGCGCCTGGTGCGAAACCCTGGTCTGCGGAAAGGGTGGCGAAGCGCGCCGACCCGCGGGCTGCCCACAGAATCGCGGCGAGTGGCTGGACATAGCCTTACGGGAATACGAGTTGGAACAAAACCGGAAGATGGCACGCTCGGCCGCGGACGTGGAAACCACCGGATACTGCCGCTGGACCAGGCTGGAGGAAATGGCCCAGTTCGCCGATAGGATGAACTTTGAGCGTATTGGCCTGGCCTTTTGTAGCGGATTACGGCGGGAAGCGCGCATAGTCGCCGACTTCCTGACATCGCGGGGATTCCGGGTGATCTCAGCCGTGTGCTCATGCGGCGGTGTACACAAGGGAGATATCGGGATACCGCCGGAGTCGCGGTTTCGGCGAGAGGGGTTCGAAGCCATGTGCAATCCCATCGGACAGGCGTCTTTGATGAACGAGTACGAGACCGATTTCAACATCGTCCTCGGACTCTGCGTGGGGCACGACAGCCTGTTCTTCCGCTACGCCGAGGCGCCCACGTCGGTGTTGGCGGCCAAGGATCGCGTATTGGCGCACAACCCCCTGGCCGCCGTATATCTTTCAAAGAGCTACTATCGGCGATTGTTCGAGGATGTCTAACTCCGGGCTCCGACTATAAGCGATACATCTCGACGGCGCGCCACAGTTCGTCGCGATCCGGCGGGGACAGTTCCATGCGAACCTCTCCCCCGCCGGGCAATCGCCTGACGAGTGAGAGTTCTTCTTCCTCCACGATGGAACCGATATCGGTAACCCGCACCCCGATGCCCTTCAAGGCTTCTTCCACATCATCACCATCGGGCGTGGCGATCAACAACGCACCGCTGGAAATCAGGCGAAGGGGATCCAGGTGCAGGGCCCTGCAGAATGTCCTGGTGACGGGCTCGATGGGGATATCTTCCTCGCGGATTATCACGCCGGTCCCGGAGGCTGCCGCCATCTCGTAGGCCGCCCCGATGATCCCACCCTCCGTCACGTCGTGCATGGCCCTGGCTCCAGTCCGGGCCGCCTCGAGCGCCTCGGGGACCACGCTGATCAGGTCGCCCAATGCCTCGGCCTCCCGGAGCTCTTCTTCCGATACGCCCCGTTCGCGGAGGATCTCTGCGAAATCGGCGGCGAGGATGGCCGTGCCCTCTAAGCCGGCGACCTTGGTCATCAGGAGTTTATCGCCGGGACGGGCCGCGGAGCTGGTGATGGGCCAATACGGGAGGTCTGGCAAGGCCTTGCCGACGACCGTGGTGCTAATTATCGGTTGCGACACATGGGGCACGACTTCGGTGTGTCCCCCGATGATCGCCACGCCCATGGCCTTTGCCGTCTCGTGCGCCTCGCCCATGATCCTTCGCAATACTTCTTGATCGGATCCTTCGGGCAGGATTATGGTGAGTAACACCCCGACGGGCTCTCCCCCACCCGCCGCCACATCGTTGCAGGAAATTATCACCGCCAACCTCCCGGCACCGGCCTCGGCGGCGGTGATGGGATCCGTGGACAAAATGACCGGCGCATTCCCCAGGTCCAAGACGCTGGCATCTTCGCCGAAGGCGGCCGGGACTATTACCTCATCGCGATCGTATCCGAGGTGACTGAGGACCAACCCCCTCAGGATCCTCGGCGATATCTTGCCGGATCTCAAGCCGATCTCCCCCACATTCGTTACTCCTCGCCGTTCTCGTCGTCATCGTCGCCTTCGAGGATCTCGGATTCATCCGTTTCTTCGCCGTTTTCGCGAACTACCATGTGGGCCAAGGCTACCACCTTGTCGTCTTCTCCGGGACGGTTCACCATGACCCCTTGCGTATTGCGACCCAGCACGGAGATCGAATCCACCGACGTCCGCAATATCACTCCCTGGCTGGTCACGAGCATTATCTCGTTGCCGGGCTTTACGATCTTCACCCCGATAACGGGACCGGTGCGGGGAGTCACCCTGAGGGTCTTAAGACCCTTCCCGGCTCGTCCCTGAACCCCGTATTCCTCCATGGGAGTCCTCTTCCCGAATCCTCGCTCCGACACCACGAGGACCTCGGTATTCTGCTCCACGATCTCCATCCCTACGACGCTATCCTCATCGGAGAGCCGAATGCCGATTACGCCGCGCGCCGTGCGGCCCATGGGGCGCACATCGTCCTCGGAGAACCGTATGGCCTGACCACTCTCGGTAACCAGGAGCATCTCCCTTTCGCCATCGGTCGGCGCAACGCCTATGAGGGCATCGTCATCCCCGAGAGAGATGGCGATCAGACCGCTGCGGCGGATACTTGCGAACTCCTCCAGCGCGACCTTCTTGACGTAACCCTGGCGCGTCGCCATAAACAAGTACCCGTCCTGCTCGAAATCCTTGACGGAAATGACGGCGCTAACGCGCTCTCCGGGCTCGATGGTTATGAGGTTGATCACGGGAGTACCCCGCGCCTTGCGACTGCCTTCGGGTATCTCGTGGGCCCGAAGAGCGTAGACCTTCCCTCGATCGGTGAAAAATAGCAAATGCTGATGGGTAGTCGTGATGAACATCTGCTCGACGAAATCGCCCTCGCGAGTACCCATACCCAGGATGCCCCGACCTCCCCGTCTTTGCTTGCGATAGGTGCTTACGGGCATTCGCTTGATGTAACCGTGGTGACTCAACGTGATAACAATGTCCTCTTCGGCGACCAAGTCCTCGATCTGAAGATCTCCCTCGCCGGAGATGATCTTCGTTCGCCGGGGATCGGCATGTTCTTCGACCAGCTCCTCGAGCTCGTCGCGAATGATTTGAAATACCCTCTCTTCATCCGCGAGGATCTCCCGGTATTCCGCGATGGTTTCCACCAGGGAGTCGTACTCGCCCTGGACCTTCTCCCGTTCCAACCCGGTGAGGCGTTGTAGCCTCATCTCGAGGATGGCCTGGGCCTGCCGCTCGGACAACCCGAAGTTTTCCATCAGTCGTTCCCGGGCCAGGTCGACGGTACGGCTGCCCCGGATGATACTGATCACCCGGTCGATATCGTCCAGCGCCGTGAGGAGACCCTCCAGTATGTGAGCCCTGTCCTCGGCCTTTTGCAGAAGGTGCTTGGTGCGTCGCTCGATGATTTCTCGCTGGTGTTGCAAGTAGTAATAGATGGTATCGCGAAGCGTCATAACCTTCGGGCGCCCGTTTACCAGGGCCAAGAGGATGATGCCAAAGGTGCTCTGAAGGGGTGTGTGCTTGTAAAGCTGGTTCAACACCACGTGGGGATTACCGTTCCTGGACAGCTCGACAACGACACGCATACCCTGGCGGTCACTTTCGTCACGAAGATCCGTAACGCCGACGAGGACCTTGTCCCGCACGAGCTCGGCGATCTTTTCGATCAACTTGGCTTTGTTGACCTGATAGGGAATTTCGGTTATCACGAGACGACTCTTGTGGCTGGGCAGGGTCTCTATCTGGGCCACGGCCCGCATCGTTATTATGCCTCTACCCGTGGTGTACGCATCGCGGATGGCCTCGCGCCCGATGATAGTCGCACCCGTGGGGAAATCCGGACCTGGAATGTGTTTTTTCATCAGGTCTTCGGAACTGATCGAGGGGTCATCTATCA
>SLGS01000076.1 GCA_007136565.1 Clostridia bacterium
ACGATTTTGGGACCGACGCCGAAACGCTGGCTGTGATCAACGAAATGACGAATTGGAATCGCCTACAGCCCGGTGACAGCGTCAAGGTGTTGACCATGTCAGGGCTGATACACCGCGTGGCTCCGGGAGATTCGGCCGGGGAAATTGCCCGAAAGCACGGAGTGGACGAGATAGACTTCCTGGCGGTCAACGGTTTGCGTCCCGGCCAGGACCTGCCCGTGGGAGAAGAACTAATAGTACCGGGGGCAAGGCCCCAACGCGAGGCAGTGCTCGCCGCTCGCGGCGAACTCTATCGTTGGCCCACGCGCGGCCGACTTACCTCTCCCTTTGGATATCGCTGGGGAGGCTTCCACTCGGGCATCGATATCGCGAACAGCACCGGAACGCCCGTGGTGGCGACTCGACCCGGGCGGGTTACCTACGCCGGCTGGCGGGGCGCCTACGGTAATCTGATAATCGTGGATCACGGTGGAGGCATTAGCTCCTATTATGCCCACCTATCTTCAATCAACGTCGGCGTCGGACAAAGCGTCGACCAGGATACCGTGATCGGGCGAATCGGCAGTACTGGCAGATCGACCGGCCCCCATCTCCACTTCGAGATCAGGGTGAACGGTGATCCGCGTAACCCGATGGGCTACCTGCCATGAGAATCGGCCCGGATATGGATCTCACGCGTCGCATACTCGTCTTCTCGATGGCCTTCATCCTTTGCCTGGCCTGGATATCTTCAAGCGTCGAGCCCCCGGATACGGGTGCCGATGCCATGGTCGCCGAAGTGCAGGATGAATCTTACGAGTTCTACGCGGTCTTCTTGGGAGACCTTGTCATCGGAGTCACCGATGATCCCGAGGCCGTCGAGAGCGCGCTGTCCGATGCCCTGGAGTTTCGCCGGATCATGACCGGGTTCGAGGTCTCCCTCGACGAACCCCTGTCTTTCGAAGCCAGATCATCTTCCCACGATCCAGCAATGACCCCCACGGGCAAGATCCGTGCGAATATAGAGGAAATGGGCACATTCCTAACCCACGCCATCGCGGTGAAGGTTTCGGGTGATGTCGTGGGGATCGTGCGCGATAGCGCCGAAGCCGAGAATATCATCCGGGAGATCAAGGACCTGCATCGAGAACAGCGCGAGTCCGAGGGCGGGGTTCGGGTGGTCGATGTAAAGATCCTCGAAGAAGTCCAATTCGTCCCCCATCCCGTCGATCCCGAGGATATTATCAACGCCGCTTCCCTGGAGCAAATCCTGGTGCGGGGTACGGACAAGGTTGTGGAGCACGAGGTTCGCAGTGGAGATACCGCCTGGGGTATAGCCGAGACCGCCGGCATGAGCGTTAACGATCTGGAGCGCGCCAATCCAGGTAGTGCCAACCTCGACAGGCTCAGCCCCGGTGACAGGATAAACTTGGTGGTCGCGGATCCCCACATCACTCTTCGAACGGAAGAGACCCATACATACAAGAAATACCTACCCTTCGACGTGCAGACGAAGAGCGACCCCGACATGTGGCCTTGGGAAAGGGTCGTCGAACAGGCCGGGCAGCGCGGAGAGGTCGAGGTGACGGCCAAGGTGGTCTACGAAGCGGGATCGGAAGTGGAACGCGAAGTCCTCTCCGAAGAGCACCAATCCGATCCGGTAACCCATGTGGTGGTGCAGGGAACGAAGACGGTACCGCAACGCGGATCCGGACAGTTCATCGTGCCCGCAAAGGGAACTCTCAGCTCTGGCTTTGGACCCCGCTCGGGTGGCTTTCACACCGGTATAGATCTGGCCATGCCCATAGGTACAGCGGTTAGGGCCGCGGACTCGGGTACGGTTACCACCGCCGGCTGGCAGGGTGCCTACGGGCGAACCATCATCGTGGATCACGGTGGTGGCGAGATAGTGACGGTTTACGCCCACCTTAACTCCACTTCGGTTTCCGTCGGCGACGTGGTCAGCCGCGGCGACGTCATCGGCTATTCGGGCAATACCGGTAGGTCCACGGGGCCACACCTGCACTTCGAGGTGCGGGTTGGAGGATCCCCGAGGAATCCGATCAACTACTTCCCCAACTGACCCAATCTTGATGGAGGTGTCGCCGTGAAAGGATCCCTCCTCGCGCTCGTCGCGATCATCATGGCCGCGGGTTTTCTCGTGGGCGGATTTATCGCATTGATGGCCACGGGGCACGGAGCAGCGCTTTTGGATACCGCCGGGGTGGCGGATATCCCGGATCCCGATCCGAAACCACATCCGCAGATATCGTACCTCCCCGGCGGAGAAACGTCGGGCCTGGAGATCACCGTGGTGGACGGCCGCGATACCCTCAGTTTCGACGTGGCTCCCGGCGGCGCCCCTTGGCACAGGACCCTCGCGGCGACGACATACCTTTACGGTCAAATCGGCGATGTCGAAACATTTTCGGGTTCAATTCAGATCAAGGGGGAAGATGCGTCCATCCGGGCTTTTCCCTCGGTACCCCCATCGCCGGATTTCACGGATTCGGCCATCGCCAATCTGTCCAGGCTTGCTCTATCGGGAAGAGATGGGGTCGCCAACCTCCTGGTACCCGAAGCGTGGTTTCGGGAGGGCGCCGAAGGCGGATTTCGAGAAGTTCGCGCCGAACCCCGAGTCGATCAAGGGCCGGAGAACTTCATCTTCGTCGCCCGCGAACTCGAGTTGGGCGGCGAACGGGTCCACGTCCCCGCCAGGAGGAATATCGATTCAGACCGTGGAGAAATCTCCGATACCATCGATCTCCTCATCGCATCGGGCGGGTGGCCCGTACCCGAAGACGTAGTCTTCGAAGGGCAAGTGGCAGGCGAAAACGGGATGCCCGCTTTGAAATTCAACCGGGCCTGGTGGGGAAGTGGCTGCGACGCTGCGGGTGCGGCCAAGCAATTGATGGCGCTAACGTTATCTGGTTTTGAGAACATCGATCGCGTGCGCCTGGTGTCTGCAGACGGCGGCGAAGAAATCGTCGAAGTGCCCAAGGATCCGGGTCCTTCGATCCACATTGCCGTGTCCGAAGAGTTTCTCCCGCGGTATGCCCAACGCGATCAAGTGACGCTAAATGCCGTCGGTGATGTCATTCCGGCACGCAACATCCTCCAATACCTGGAGGAGTACGGGGATTGGTACGTATTTGAGGCGGCGGCCCGAGACCTCGGGGATGGCGATCTCGCCTTTATGAATCTCGAGGCCCCCCTGGCCCGCGGAGGCACACCATTGCCCGGGGGTATTCGCTTTCGGGGCAGACCGGAAACGGCGGCCGAGTTTCACCGCGCCGGGATTTCCATAATCAACATGGCCAACAACCACAGTATGGACATGGGGCGCGAGGGTTTTCGGGAGACCGTATCCCACCTGCGCGATTACGGTTACTTCCCCTTGGGTGCTGGTCTCGACGATGAGGATGCCAGGCGTCCCGTGATATGGGAGGGGCGGGGAGAGCGCATCGCTTTCCTGGGGTATACGCATTATCACGATGTGTTCTGGGACTGGGATGGCAGGGAAACCTTCGCCGCTGGCCCAGAATTACCCGGCGTCGCCGGGATCGTTCCCGAACATATGATGGCGGACGTCGAGCATGCCAAGAGCGTGGCCCCCACCGTGGTGGTTTCATGCCACTGGGGGACCGAATACGTTTATCATCCCGATGAAGAATACCATAGGCTCGCCCGCGACCTCGTCGACGCTGGTGTCGACGCCATCTTGGGACACCACCCCCACGTTTTGCAGGGTGTGGAGGTCTACAGCGCGAGGCCGATCCTCTTCAGCCTGGGTAACTTCATCTTCGACCAAATGCCATTGCCGAGGCGCCGGACGGCCATCGCCCGGATACTTTGGGAGCCACGGGAAGGTGGGGGCCTCACTCCGAAGGAGCTGGAGATGATCCCGTATCTTATAGAGGATATGCGCCCGGCCCCCGCTAACCCGGATGAGGCCCGCGCGATACTCGATCACCTCGAGGAGGTCTCGAAAAGCCTGGG
>SLGS01000098.1 GCA_007136565.1 Clostridia bacterium
GGTCGGCGACCGGGAGGGCGATTTCCCCCGAATATCGTCAGGGGCCGATGTAGCATTATTGTGGACGAGTTCCCGATGGTTCCTCCTTTTCCCGAGGATTGAAACGACTCGAAAACGGCGAGATCTTTGAGCAATACGTCTCATGCCGTGGAGAGCCGAGATGCCTTTGTCGTCGTGAAACGCCGAGTAGAAGTCTTACTTGATCCGGAATCGGATCGGCGTAACCGTCTAATCGGGGAGGACTTTTGATTCTGGAGTTGAATAGGTGGAATTACCCACAGGCTGTAGCATATTTGTCCACATGCTGTAGATAAATTGTGGATAGAAGGTCGGCGAGTAATCGGTGAAGATGGAGATACGGGGCCTGGAGAAGCTCAGCTTTCGCGAGCGCCAGGTCGTAGCCCTCAAGGAAACGGGATATGGTAACGAAGCGGTCGCTACCCGGTTGGGTATCGGTTCTAGTACGGTTGCCACCTTGCTCAGCCGCGCTCGCAGCAAGGGCTACCAGGTCGTCCTGGTTATCGAGGGAGACCCCTTGGGTGTATTCGGAGATGTGGATGATGAAGAAGGGGCGGAGTGATCATGGGTTCGGGCGCAGGGAGTAAGAATGCGAAAGCCCACAAACCGATTCGTTGGATCCTCGGTCGAATCTTTCGGGGCGCACTTGTATGCTTTTCCATCTTCTTGTTCCTATACTTTGCTCACGCCATTGTCGAAAGCGGGAAAGAGATCGCTGCCTTGGATTCCCAAATCGAGGAGCTCCAATCGGAACTGCAACGGGAGCAGGCGATCCACCGAGAACTGGAAGCCCGAATCGAACTTCTCAACAAGGACAGTTATATAGAAGTTCTCGCTCGGCAGCACCTGAGGATGATTATGCCCGGTGACGTTCCGTTGAACTGGATCTCGCCCGGGGTTCGTTGACTCCCGCCTTCTCTCGCAGTATACTGGCCGGAGAGTTTCCCGCCATCCGTGAGGCGGGTTGGGGGAGAGATCCGTGCCGCTCAATGCCTACCGGAAGCCTATGGCGCCGGTCAATCCTGCTAAAGCCTTGGTGGTGGGGTTTCTCGTAGTAATAGCCCTCGGCACCGGTCTTCTGCTGCTCCCGGCGTCCACCGTTGGACAAGGTGGAGCCTCTCCCAGCACGGCTCTCTTCACAGCGACATCGGCAGTTTGCGTGACGGGGTTGATCGTCGAAGACACCGGCACGTACTGGTCGACCCTCGGACAGATCATAATCCTTCTGTTAATCCAGGTAGGTGGCCTCGGAATAATGACAATGTCGACGGGCGTTGCCCTGATCCTGGGGCGACGAGTAACCCTTCGTAGCCGTTTGATGATTCGAGAGGCGATGGGCGAACTATCGCTTCAAGGAATGGTCCGCCTGGTCAAGTATGTACTGGCAATCGCCCTGAGCTTTCAGGCCATGGGATTCATTTTGCTCACCGCCAGATGGTCTCTCGATTACCCGGCGGGTCGAGCGGCCTTCCTGGGGCTCTTTCACTCCATCTCGGCTTTTAACAATGCCGGATTCGACCTGTTTGGCACCAGTCTCGAGGGATTCGTATCCGATCCCTTCGTCAACGGCGTAGTGCTAGGGCTATTGATCACCGGAGGACTCGGATTCACCGTGGTTTCCGAGATCTATCGCCGCAGAGTCAACGGTGCGAGAGGCCCATTCTCCTTGCACGCACGCGCGGTACTTTGGACCTCGGGACTTCTCCTCGTAGGTGGGGCAGTATTCCTCTTCTTCTCGGAGATGGGAAATCCCGCCACCACCGGGGGGCTGGGACCGGTCGGTAGGATCCTGTCCGCACTCTTCACTTCCGCTACCCCTCGCACAGCCGGCTTCAATACGCTTCCCACGGGCAGCTTGCGCACGGCATCCCTCTTTTTCATAATCTTCCTCATGTTCGTCGGAGGATCTCCCGGCTCGACCGCGGGTGGTGTCAAGACGACGACATTCTTTTCGCTGATAGCGACTGTGTGGTCCACCATCAGAGGCAGGAATGACGTCCAGGTTTTTGGCCGGCGTCTTTCCATCCAGACTCAAAAGCACTCCCTCGCCATCATAGTGGTTTCTGCGGGCCTGGTCTTTTTAGGTACCATGGGCCTATTGGTTTTCGAAGGGTTCCCGATTTCGGAAAGTCTCTTTGAGGCGACGTCCGCGTTCGGCACCGTCGGACTCTCCACCGGGATCACCTCAAGCCTTGGAACGGTTGGGAGGACGATAATCACGTTTATGATGTACGTGGGCCGCGTTGGACCACTGACCCTAACCCTGGCTTTGGGTAGGAAACCGACGGATCGGCAGATGTTCCGATATCCCGAGGAAGAGGTTATGATAGGTTGAGCGTGCTCGAACCGCAGGAGGTGATTGCGTGGCGCAGGAAAAGGAATTCGTGGTTATAGGGCTCGGGAGGTTCGGTGCGAGCCTGGCGAGTACTCTCTATGAGATGGGTTACGGAGTTCTCGGCATAGATTGTAGTGAAGATAAGGTCAATCGATGTAAGGAATCCTGTACCCACGTGGTGCAGGCCGACGCCACAGACGAGGCGACTCTGAAGTCTTTGGGGATCTCGAACTTCGACGTAGCCATAGTCAGCATCGGACACGAGATGCAGGCGAGTATATTGGTCACGCTGTTATTGAAAGAGTTGGGAGTTCCCAAGGTAATAGCCAAAGCGTCGTCCGAAGTTCATGGCAAGGTCCTAAAGCGGATTGGGGCTGATCGCGTAGTATTTCCCGAGCGGGATATGGGCGCCAGGGTCGCCAACCATCTGGCGGCCGACAATATCGTGGACTACCTGGAGATCACTCCGGACGTCAGTATCGTGGAGATCAATGCTAGTCCTGACATGGTAGGGAAGACGCTCCGCCAACTCGATGTTCGAGCGAAACAAGGCATCAATATTGTTGCCCTGAGGCGCGCCAATCAGGAAGTCTTGGTGCCTCCAGGTCCGGATGAGCCCATCAAGACTGGTGACGTTCTAGTGGCGTTGGGAAGCAATGCTGATGTGAGACGTTGGCAAAATGGCGATAAGGCATGACTTCCCCGGCGCAATCGCCAAAACGGCGTTACGTTGACACTCCGAGAGGGGCGGTCATATAATGATAATGCTGTCTTTTCGACAGTCAGAAAACAACAGGAGGAGTTTCGCAGTATGAGCTCTAGTGAGCCCGTAGAGGTTGGAAACGTAGTCGAAGGTGTTGTCACTGGCATTACAAATTTTGGCGCTTTCGTCGAACTCCCTAACGGCAAGACCGGGTTGGTTCATATCTCGGAGGTCGCCGATGCCTATGTCCACGAGGTCACTGACTACGTCCAACAGAACGATCGGGTTAAGGTCAAGGTTCTCTCCGTAAGCGAAGACGGTGAGAAGATAGCTTTGTCTTTGCGCCAGGGTAACCCCGGTCCCCCCGAGTTCGTGGCTCCAGCTCGCCCTGCCCCACCCAAGGGTGGGGGACGTCGTAGCGGAGGCGGGGGCGGAGGCGGTGGTGGCGGAGGACGCTCTTCCTTCGAGGATAAGATGCAGAAGTTTATGAAGGAGAGCGACGAGAAGGTAAGTGAGTTCCGCCGGAACCGCAATAACCGCCGCGGAGGTCGTGAACCCCGCAAGTAGATTGTGATCTTCCCGATGGTTTGCACCGTCGGCCGGGGTGTCGGAACGGTAGACGATGCGGACTTAAAATCCGCTGGGCTTCAGCCCGTGAGGGTTCGAATCCCTCCCCCGGCACACTGGCGAATCGAACGCCATCGCGAGGTTGAAGCCCGAACCGCACCGCGGTATAATCGTAGGGCTCTTCAAGGTGGCGGTGTAGCTCAGCTGGTTAGAGCACACGGCTCATACCCGTGGCGTCGCTGGTTCGAGTCCAGCCACCGCTACCAAATACAGGCCGCTAGCTCAGTTGGCAGAGCACCTGACTCTTAATCAGGGTGTCCAGGGTTCGAGCCCCTGGCGGCCTAC
>SLGS01000158.1 GCA_007136565.1 Clostridia bacterium
ACACCAAATTCCTCCTCGAACATAGCCTTTGAAAATGTACCGAAATGTCCTTCTCCCAAATACCCCTCGGGCTCCCGTTCATTTAACACTGAAGCGGGAGCCCGAGTCGTAAGCCATTCCACCGTTTCCGAGCCTAGACGTGCACACCGAGTTTCTCCTCGAACCACTGCACGATCAATTCCAAGCGTCGTAGCCTGCGATCTGGACGGCCGGAGCGCGAAAGTTCGTGGTTTTCGTCCGGGAAACGGACGAAAACCGCCTCTTTACCCAGCCTTTTTAGGGCCGTGAACCATTCCTCGGCCTGGCTCACGGGACACCGGAGATCGTTCTCGGAATGAATGATCAGCATCGGGGTATTCACCCGGTCGACGTAGCTTATCGGCGAGAGCCGCAGGTACTCCCCCGGGTTTTCCCAGGGATAACCGGGAAACTCCCATTGCCCGTGGTTATATCCTAGGTCCCCGGTACCGAACATGCTGAACCGGTTACACGAACTCCTCTGGGTTACGGCCGCAGCGAACCTATCGTCGTGTCCGACGATCCAGTTGGCCATGAAACCGCCGAAACTACCACCGGCGACGCCGAGTCGATCGGGATCGAACCCGCCTTCCCCGAGGGCGAAATCCACTCCCGCCATCAGGTCAGCGTAGTCCTTGCCCCCCCAGTCGTGGCGAGTCGAAGCGTTGAACTCGGCCCCGTAACCCCTGCTCCCGTGGGGATTGGTGTATAGAACCGAGAATCCATCGGCCACCAAGCAGTGGAACTCGTGGTTGAATGCGTATCCGTACGCAGCGTGGGGTCCGCCGTGGATCTGCAAGACCAAGGGTGCACCCTCTCCCCGACCATCCGGGGGATCGAGGATCCATCCCTGGATCATGACTCCCTCCGATCCCGGATAAACTATCTCCCGGGGCGAGGGAAGGTCGTAAGCATCGAGGTGCTCATTGTGGTGCGTGAGCCGTTTCGGGGATCCACCGGGCTGCACCAGCCATATCTCCCCCGGCCTCACGGGGTCTTCTGCCACGAAGGCTATTCGACCCGTGGCATCGCTGTAGCTGAAGGCGGTCACCGCCCAGTCCTCGTCGGTGAGGTATCGGATCTCCCCGTCGGCGGGGTCCACCGCGGCTAGGTTGCACCTACCTCGATGGGAAGTCGCAAACAGGATCTCGGCATCATCCGCTGTCCAGGTCGGTGCCTCCGGGTAATTGCCATAACGGTTATCTCCGCCAATGGCGCATCCCACCTCCAGGTCACCGTCGAGGATGGAGTCCACCGCTCCATCGGCCACCGAGGCCACCCAAAGCCCCGGGAGCGTGGCACCGAAGTACTCGTTGTCGTGTCCGACGTAGACGACGTGCGTGCCCGAGGAGTTCACCGCCGGCGAAGAGGCCGGTCCGAGGCTGGAAGTGAGGCAAACGGGCTCCGAGGAGCCGCACGGGACGGACCCGTCCGCCGGGAAGGCGAAGATATCGGCGTGATCGATGTAGCCGCGATCCTCCGCCCTCGCACTGGCGCACGCGATGTGTGCCCCGTCGGGAAACCACGCGGGTTCGACGTGATCGTAATGGCCGTCGGTGATGCGAACTGCATCGCCACCGGCGGCATCGACGACGAATACGTGGGAGAACTCGTCGTGGATGAAGCCCCTACCGTTCAGCTTGTAACTCATGGTCCGGATGACGACGGCGTCATCACCTTCGGGGTCTTCCTCCACGCCGTCCAACTCCGCCGATCCGACGAACCTCGTGAAGGCCAATCGATCTCCCCCGGGTGCCCAGGACAGAAATCGTATACCCTCGACTCCCGGGGTTACCCGCCGGGCTTCTCCCCCATCCCTCGGGATGATCCAGAGACTGTTCCCGTCACCCTCCCTGCGCGAAAGAAAGGCCAGGTGACGCCCGTCGGGAGACCAGCGGGGCATGGTATCCGCGCCGCCAGAGGTCAGTTGCCACGGCTCCCCTTCCCCGCACGGGACGATCCAGATGCAACTCTCGTAGCCGGAATCGCCGTCGGACACCCCGGATACGACGTAGGCCACTTCTTCTCCCCCCGGGGAAATCCTGGGATCGGAAATCCACCGGTACTTGCGAAGGTCTTCTACTCGCATTTTGTCGGTCATTTGCACGCTCCCTCAGTGACCCGGTAGCTGATCCAGCGGTGGTTCCACTCCGTCCGGTATCGGCGACTTGTACGGATTGTCGCGCACCGATTCCTCGAGGGCTTTCTTGGCCTCCTCCAGTTTCCCGGGATCCTCGACGAGATCCAGTGCCGTCAGGGCCATCACCTTTGCGGCAACCATCATGCCCGAATGCCCGATGTTATTGCCGGAACAGGCCGTCACCTGCCAGCTGTGACCGGCCGCACCGAGCACGCTGGAAGCAGCGGAAAACTCGATGGTCGGGACCACCCAGCTGACGTCCGCGACGTCGGTGGATCCCCCTCCGCGCCTACCCTGGGGCTCTGTCATCGGCAGGATGTCCTCGTGGAGGACGACATCGCTCATATCGACGGCGTAGCGATTCTTCATGCTCCTCAGAGTGGATTTGCGCTGGCCTTCGGGCAAGTATTCGAGCATGGATTTCGCGAACGCGTGGTCTTCCTCGGCGAAGCGAGGTGCACCGATGTATTCGAAGTTCTCTTGGACCAACTCCGCCATCGGGCGATTGACCAACTTGTTGTAACAGCCCGAAAGGAAGTTTACCTCCATCTCCGTGTCGGTCATCAGGGTGGCTCCCTCGGCTATGCGCAGGAGGCGCTCGTAGATCTCTTCGACCTCGTCGCGCTCCGGCGCGCGAACGTAATACCAAACCTCGGCCTCGGGGGGAACGACGTTCGGCTCACCGCCACCATCGGTTATGACGTAATGTATCCTGGCCTCCTCGATGACGTGTTCCCTGAGGTAGTTGGCGCCGACGTTCATGAGCTCCACAGCATCCAGCGCTGAGCGACCGACCTCCGGCGCACCCGCCGCATGGGACGAACGCCCGTAGAAACGGACCTTCACCGAATTCATCGCCGACGTACTGTCCATGCGTACTGCGTTCACCGCCGCCGGATGCCAGGTCAGGGCCGCATCGACGTCGTCGAACAATCCGTCTTTTACCATGAAAACCTTTCCGACCAGGGTCTCCTCGGCCGGGCAACCATAATAGCGCACCTCGCCTCGGACTCCGGCTTGTTCGAGGGCCTCCGCCAAGGCGACGGCGGCACCCAATGCTGCCACCCCGAGCAGGTTGTGCCCGCAGGAGTGCCCCGGTTTGCCCTCCTCCAGCGGGTCGGGATTCGGGGTGGTCTTTTGCGAGGTCCCGGGAAGGGCGTCGAACTCGCCCAAGAAACCTATCACCGGGTCACCAGATCCCCGGGAGGCGACGAAGGCGGTCGGCATCCCCGCGACCCCTGTCTCGATCTCGAAACCCCGCTGCCTCAGGTATTCTTCCTGGGCGCGGGCCGAACGATACTCCTGCAATCCCACCTCGGCGAATTCCCAAATGTCATCGCTAAGTCGCACCAAATCGGCGCGGTCGGCATCGATCATCGAAAGGACTTCATCTCTTCCTATCATCACTGTCCCTCCTCCATTGATTGCTTCAGAACACAGTTCGTTCTCCCGCCCGCCATACCTCCAGGGCAGGCGTGATGACGGCGCGAGGAGCGGGCTCACCGCATCGATGGATACCGGCATGACATCGGAACTGCGGCCCGTTTCCCCCCCGCTTCACCGCGAGCAAATCCCGGGATTCTGTAGTATAATTGCGGTAGAAATTGGGCCATCACGGTGGGCTCCAGCACCGATGGGGGTTGGCACCCCGGGTGGCGTCCCTTCCGATTTAGAGGCAATCGTCCATCGGTTCAGTTGGCGTACGGACAGGCGCGGGAATTCGTCTAATCGATCGTCATCGTCGCTGCTTTTTCGCCGCATAATCGCGAAGGAGGGTGATGTTATGG
>SLGS01000132.1 GCA_007136565.1 Clostridia bacterium
CAGCATGACGAAGGTATCCGCATCCGCCTCGCGCGAATGTATTACCGCCGGCATATCCAATTCCACCGAAAGCTCCATGAGTCTTTCGAACATCGTCCTCTGCGCGTCCCTGGGGGAGAAATCGTAGTGGTAGTCCAATCCCATTTCACCTAGTGCTACGATCGCGGGTTCGTCAACCATCGATCTTATCCAGTCCAGGGAATCGTCCAAGTAATCCTTGGCCTTGTGTGGATGGACACCAGCGGTGGACCACACTCCTTCGTAGGAGTTTGCTATCTCCAGGGCTCGCCGGGCGGTGGGACGGTCGCTGGCTCCGTTGACCACGGCCACGACGCTATTGTCCCGCGCCCTGCCGAGGCACTTATCGAGATCGCGCTTAAAGGCCTTGTTGTCCAGGTGCGCATGGCCGTCTACGTACATCATTTGACCTTGCTTCCAGCGGTAACTTCGGCGACGGGAACTATCAAGTTGAGTCCCTCGGGACCCTCGGCGGATAGAACCATACCCTGGGATTCGACACCGAAGAGGCGAGCCGGCTTAAGATTGGCGACGACAACCACCGGGTGTCCGGGTAGATCCTCGGGTGAATAGTGCTCGGCTATACCGGCAACGACCTGGCGAGGTTCAGCTTCGCCTATGTCCACGGTGAGTTTCAGGAGTTTATCCGCACCCTCTATCTTCTCGGCCGTCAATACATTTCCCGTCCTGAGATCCATGGCGCTAAAGTGTTCGAAATCTATCATGTCGACTTCCTCCTCGAGCTTGGGATTCATCTCGGATTCGCTATCTTCTTCCACCGCGACCTCCAGCACTTCTTCGGGGTCGAGCCTCGGGAACAAGGGGGCTCCGCGGGCGATGACGGTTCCCGGTTGCAGTGCGCCCCAGGATACTTCCTCCCACGATGGTGCGTCACCGAGACCCAGTTGCCGCATCATCTCCGCGGGAGCATCTACCATGAAAGGCCAGAGCATGACCGCGAGTATGCGCAGGGACTCTGCGAGATCGTAAAGCACCGCGTCCAATTGCTCGCCCTTGAGATTCCACGGTGCCGACTCCTCGATGTACTTATTGGCGGCGGAAACGAGCCGCCAGATCGCCGATATGGCATCGCTCAACAGGTAGGCCTCCAAAGCGACCTCGGCCGATCGGGCCGACTCTGCGGCGATGCTTTCGAGGCGCGAGGGAATGCCATCGGTCCTCCGAGGGACCACTCCATCGCGATACTTAGCGATCATGGCCGTGACACGACTCAGGAGGTTGCCCAGGTCGTTGGCCAAATCGACGTTTATCCTATCGACCAAAGCGGCCTCGGTGTATCGGCCGTCTGCCCCAAAGGGTATCTCCCTGACCAGGTAGTATCGAATGGCGTCGCGACCGTATTTATCCGCGAGCACGAGGGGGTCTACAACGTTACCCCGGGACTTGGAGATCTTCTCGCCTCCGATGGTGAGCCAACCATGCCCGAATACCCTCTTCGGTAGTGGTAGTTCCAGGGCCATCAGCATTATCGGCCAAATCACACAATGGAAGCGTAGGATCTCCTTGCCAATGAGATGAACATCCGCGGGCCAATACCGTCGGAAATCCTCCGCGCGGTCGGGATCACCGTACCCGGCGGCCGTAATGTAGTTACATACGGCATCAAACCAAACGTAGATCACGTAGTCCTCGTTAAACGGCACCGAGATGCCCCATTGGAGGGCGTCCTTCTTGCGGCTAACGCACAAGTCCTCCAGCCCACCCTTGATGAAGCTCACCATCTCATTCTTTCGTATCTCGGGTTGAATGAAGTCGGGGTTGTCCCGGATGTGATCCAGCAGCCTCTGCGCGTACTTCCCCATCTTCAGGAAGTAGGCGTCCTCTTCCACCCACGAAACTCCGCGACCGCAGTCGGGGCAATTACCCTCGACGAGTTTACTCTCCAGCCAGAAACTCTCGCAGGGCGTACAGTACCATCCGTAGTACTTGGAGAGGTAAATATCGCCCTTTTCGTAAAGCGACGAGAACACCTTCTTGACGACACGGGCGTGATCCGGGTCCGTGGTTCGGATGAACCTATCGTAGGAGATCCCTAGTTCGCTCCAAAGACCCTTGATCCATTCCACCATCTCGTCGAGGAACTCCCCGGGGGACACACCGCTTTCCCTGGCGGCAGTCTGGATCTTCTGCCCGTGCTCGTCCGTGCCCGTAACATAGTAGGTATCCCGGCCCTGCATGCGATTGTAGCGAGCCAGGACGTCCGCCGCCACCGTCGTGTAAGTATGGCCGATATGGAGCCTGTTGTCGGGATAGTATATGGGTGTTGTGATATAGAATGTATCTCGATCCCTGTGTTCTCCCACGCTCATTCCTCCATCCCAATGCAAAAGGGCCCCGCCCATTCAGAGGCGAGGCCCGCGGTACCACTCTGATTCGTCCCGACCTCGCGGTCGGAACCTCAAAGGGAAATAGTTCCCAACACTTTAACGGGTGTCACCGTCCTGCCTACTGCCCCTAGGGGTTCGGCCGGAGGCTCCGGGGCCATGTTCTCCTCCCCTTCGGACATCGGCTCCCACCATCCCGACTCGCTCGCGACCTCCGGTGGAGGATACTCCTCCCCTTCTGCGCCATCATATGCGGTTTCGCCCCAAAGGCGACTGACCTCGAATATACTCCCCACGCAGCTCCGAGTCAAGGGACGGTAGCCGCTGAGGGCTATACGGACTTCACTCCATGGATTCGGGTCCAAGGATGCCCAAGAGCACGAGTCCGACTTCGCCATCGTTTCGAAATTGGTGCGGTTCATCGCTATCCACTACCACTAGGTCTCCTCTGGTCACGCGGGCTTCTTGCCCTCCCGCGCACAAATAGCCGCTACCTTCCAAAACGAAATTCACCTGCTCCCACCGATGCTCGTGGGAGCGGGAAATCCCACCGGGTTCTATCTCAACGTGATTGATGCGGAATGAGGAGGTATCTATCGGCCCCCTGTAATGAAGGCCCCGGGCTCCATCCATATCCTCCGGCCGGGGAGGTAGGTCTTCAGTATGTATTATTCTCATGCCGATCCTCCTTATGAAGTCAAAATACCGCCGATGTGATCGCGCGCTGCTTTGAAATCCTCGGGCGAGGTCGGTCGGTTTAGTTCCAGTGTCCACTGTCCAGCATATCCCCTATCCCTCAGGTAGAGAATCGCGGGTTCGATGGGTTCATCCGTCCCCCTCGCCAACATACTCATCGTGGTTGAGCCGGACTTCATTCTCCCCTGAACATGGACGTTGGCCACCCGATCGAGTAAGAAATCGAAGTGATGGATGCTGCCGTGGTGTGTGATCCACGAGAGGTCCAGTGTCACCCACAGGTATTCCGAAAACTCGAGTATCCCGTTCAAGGATTCCGGCTGACTCGGGGCGGCACCATTTACCGGGATATTCTCCACCGCCAACTTCACATCGCGGCAATCGCGGGCGACGGAGTCCAGGATCTCCGCGGCCGAGTCCAGCGCGGGAAGCTCCATGCGGGGATCCCAAGCGTGAACCACCAGCAGGTCGGCCCCGACGCAAGTCGCCATGTTCGCCTGAGACAACAGGAGATCACGCCCCAGTTCGAGTTCCTTCGACGACGTCGAGGACAGGAAATACCCGAGGTCCCTGTTCCCGTGAACCGAGGGGATCGAAAACGATTCGAAATCCCGGGCGATCAGTCGCGAAAGGTCATCGAACGAGCAATAGGGCGATTCCTCCCACCGACTGGGTTGGACCGACTTTGGCGCCGGGTGATGGCGCCAATCGGGGTGGAGGACGATCTCAAGGGGTGGGGTTCCCAGCGAGTGCGCCGCCGCCGAGATGGAGCCGATATCGTAGTACGGCGCACCCATCGCACCGGGCAAGGTTCCCGTCGATATCACAGTGGATGGATCCATCGA
>SLGS01000066.1 GCA_007136565.1 Clostridia bacterium
ATGATCTCCGGAGCAGGCAAGTCGCGAACCAGGGGCCTCCCAATACCCAATACTCGAAGCAACTCGTCGGTCCAGCCGACTTCACCGCAAGATTTCGGGGGAACCTGAGTCATGATCACGCGGCTCGGCCCATGGGATGAGCCGACTACCTCGACATCCAACAGGCCTGCTCGTGTCAGTTGCCGAACGCGTGTCATCCCGGAAGACAGATCTATTCCACCCTCCTCCGCCAATACCCAAAAGAGGGCGATGGTAGCATGCCCACAAAGATCGACCTCGTGGGTGGGTGTAAAGAATCTGACGGTGAAATGGCCATCTTCCTCTCGTTTCGTCACAAACGCCGTTTCGGACGCCCCTACCTCGCGGGCAATCAACTGCATTTCTCCATCGCTGAGATCCGATGCATCCGTTACCACACCGGCTGGATTACCCCCGAATAACTCATCGGTAAAGGCGTCGACAAGTTTCAGGGCCACCATTCTCGTCATGGTTCTCTCCTCCCAAGCTGAAGTGCATCAATCCCGGTTCTCCGCACACAGGGCTCGTTCGCTGGAATGATATCTGTCGGCATTCCCTGGAAACACCCTCGTTCCCCGGGCGCGATGGCCATTACTGCCCCACCGGCGCTCTCAGGATCGATCATACGGCATCCCTTCAATCGGTCGGCAACCCGCTCCATCGGGCACCCGGTTCTGCGCGGCCTTGACCCGTTTGCCCAATTCTTCGTGTCTTCGCAAGAGGGGATTTCGCATCTCGCCGTCAACGGTCAGCTCGCGTCGGTCCGTTCCCATTTTGGTTTCGGGGTCCTGGGCACTGCTCCACCTTTGCGAAAGGGTGGGTGACCCTTCCGTCTACCGTCCTCCCGGAGCCTATCTCTTTTTTTGCCAAGTACGGGGGTCTCTAATGGGCATCATTCCCCATCGCCGTCATCATCACCTATTCCCAAGATTCCCAGTAGAAGCAACACCCACAACAGGGAGTTCGGAACGGCGTGAGCGATGAAGGAAGCCCAGGTGGATCCGGTAACTTGGGCGACCAAGGGAGCGGCCAGCATGCCAGGCAGCATGCCCACGAAGTGCCACTTCAAGAGGGCGTGCACTATCCATGCCCAAAGCAGACCATTTATCACCCAGGCCCAAGGGCCGAAGATGGCTTCTTGAATCGGCAACATGTATCCGCGCCACATCATCTCCTCGGCAAACATGGCAACCAGGTGCATCGGAACGAACACTACTATTAGTCGCCAGTTCCCCCTCAACGGCACTCCGAAGAAGCGACGGGGAGGAATCTCCAAGTCACACAGGGGATTGAAGGGTGCCGGAAGATAGGCCGGCGGTGCCAAAAGTGGAATACGGGCCAAGCGTCGCCCCAATCCCTCCAGGGCCTGCTCCGAAAGGACGGTCAAGAGCACTGCCGCACCCACCCATATCCACTGGGAACCCGTGATCGGGGCAAGACGAAACCGCCCGGCCAATGCTTCCGGGGACAGTATACCCCCCTCGAGACGAGTGAAGAGAGCCAATGCCAGGGGCAAGAGGAGGAAAACGGGAGCCCACAGGAAGCCGAAGAACGCGTAGATCAATGGTACCCCACGGTCCACCAGCTTCGGGACGCCCCGGTATATCCCGAGATAAATCATTGCACCCGCCGCCACGAAAATGACCAGATGTAGGCCCACGACAGCCCCTACTTCCTACCTCGATCAGAGTCGGACTCCAGTGCTCGGGAACCGGGCGACTTACCCCGATCTGCAACACGCCACCCAGATGTCCCACGCGATCCCGATATGCTTCGGACGGCTGTTTCGGGTACGACGAGATCTATGATTGCACGTGCACTACGTCAGCGTCGGCTGCGGCTGCGAAACGCCCGTCGGGTCGAAGCATGATCCGAACGAATCTACCATTTTGGGTATGGTATCGAGATCCGCTTTCCCTCGGACATGGGCAAAGTTGAGACTAGACGCGCAAGCCTGCCTACAGATCTCTTCTTTCCGGATATTGGAACCCGGGGAATGTAGACCCGGGATCATTCGCCCCATTTATTGGAAGACCCATCCTAGAAACCTTCGACGGCGCCCCCCGAACGACTATCGCATCCACCCATCCATCCGGACGCTCGATTCGGACGACCTATCAACATGGCGGCGCCACCACCATCCCAGGATCCTTGGATCTCGAGATCGTGGCCCCTGCCGCGAAGATCCTCCATGGTGGCGGTCGGAAATCGCTCCTCGATTCTCAAAACAGTGCTGCGACCGAGGTTGGCCGGATCGGTTCCCGGAAAGCTGGTCCAACGGGGGAAGTCCACCGCACGCTGGGGTGGCATGGATCCATCTATTAGATGACTCAGTACCTGCATGTTCCACTGGGGTTGGCCGTCGCCACCGGGAGTGCCACCGACCCACACGCCACCGCCGGGATCCCGGACCAGGTAGCAATTGAGAGTGTGCATCGTTCTCTTGAGGGGGGCGATACAATTCGGGTGGTCCGGTTGCAAGGTAAAACCCCGGCCGGCGCGATTATTGAGAATCACGCCGGTGTTCTCTACTGTAACACCGGATCCGAACAGGTGAGACAGGCTGTGTATGTAACTGCATGCATTACCGTACTCATCGACAACGCAAAGGTAAGTGGTATCCCCCAGGGGATCACCGCTCGCCACGGGCCCCCTCTTCGCCTCACCCCACTCTACTTCCCGGGCTCGCGAAGCGGTGTACCCGGTGGAAATCAGAGAGGAATACGGGAAGTCGACGAAGGTTGGATCACCGAGATGGGCATTTCTGTCGGCGAAGGTGAGCTTTTGGATTTCGACCATCAGATGCACGAGGTCGGGATCATCCGGTGCTAGACCGTCAATATCGAAGGTGTTGAGGATACCGAGATTCTCCAAGAAGACTACACCCTGCGAAACGGGCCGATGGGAGAAAACTTGGTAGTCACGATAGTTAACCGAAGGTGGGATGTAGATCTCCGCCGTCTGATCCCGCATTTCGTTCCCGTCGTAAAGCCCACCCAGGGATTTGGCAGTATCGAAAAAGGCCTCCGCGAATTCCCCACGATAGAAATAGTTGGTCCCTCCGGCGGCTATGCCCTCGAGGGTCCTCGCCAGGTCCCCCTGGACCAGGACATCTCCGACTCCCAATGGGATCCCACCGGGGCAAAATACCGTCGAACTGCCGGGATCCGACCCCAGTTTATCCTTTTCTCGATGGATCCATTCGGACAGTTGAGAGTCGACGGGGAATCCATCCCTGGAGATCTCCACCGCCGCCGAAAAGAGCGATTCCGTGATCCAACCCGTAAGTGAAGCGTGCGCCGTACATGTTCATATCACTTTCGAGCGTAACTCCACCACCTATCCGTATAAGACCGGGTTCTGTGGTCGCATCGTCAGCGATAGGTAATGTTAATACCGCCATAGCGGGAACTGCAAAAACCAGCATCAATGCCAGCAGTGCAAAAGACAGACTTAGTCTGCGCATAATGATACCTCCTGTATCTACGGTTAAAAAGAGCTGAACGTCAGCCCCGTTCTATTATTAGTATCGCCATTTAACCAAATATTGCAAGTTGATTTTCAGCCTTAATGACCGCGAGTGTGCAGGCATGAGCTAATAGATCATCCGCAGAAATCCCATTGATCGGTGCCAAGAGAAGTTGCCCTAGATTATAAATCACGAAAACCAAAGCCCTCGCGCTATCCCGCTACACTATCGGTGAGATGGGTGCCGCGTGGTGAAATCCCAAGACTATGATTGAAAAAAAGCGAACAACTGATACGATTACCAACCACGAAACGAATTTTGAAAGGTTAGAGTCATACAATGGTTAAATGGATTATTAAGAGAAAAAGCAAGAAGCAGGCGGAAGACAAGGTCGAGCAGGTGCAT